>JASLMQ010000713.1 GCA_030746455.1 Candidatus Latescibacterota bacterium | reverse complement strand
GCGATTCTGAAGTATGACGTGAGGTGAAAGCGAAGGCGGCTCCGGCAATGGCCCCGTAGTCGTGCACGTGGAAGGGCACCGGCGATGGAGAATCCTCGGGCTCCTCAGCCCGGGCACCGCGTCTTGCCAAGGCAATGGACGATGAGAAGTGGGCAAATCCAGAGCGGCGAGGTAAGCAACTGAACCGCCTGAGGAGGAAGGGGCCAAACCATGGCGAAACCCGAGTTCAGGAAGCCGGTGCCCGAGGGCGTGGTGGAGCACATCGGGATCGGGGCGGGCAGCAGCGCGATGGTGGAGCGGGACGATGGGGCGCTGATGCTGATCGGGGGGAACGGATACGTCGTCTCCGAGGACGGTGGTATGCACTGGGGAGAGCCGGAGCCCTTCGGCTGTGATGCGATGGGAAGCGCGGCGAGCCTTTCGTGCATCAAGCTGCAATCGGGCAAGCTAGCCCTGGCCCATCGCGGCAAGGAAGATGCCGGGGTGGGAACGGAGATGTTCAACTGGAATCCGTTCTATCTGTCTGTGTCAGAGGACGAGGGCCATACCTGGAGTGGGGGATGGCCGATGCACCTGCTGGGCGGTCCCTACCACGACGCGATGATCCAGACCTCGACCGGCCGCCTGGTGATGCCCAGCCGGATCTGCCACAGCAACAACCGTCACCCGGGATTGGAGTACGACCGGGTGAGCAGCTTCGGGTGGTGGCGGGGGCGACGGCTCCAGGTGAGCGGACATTACCACTACCCGGAGGTGGACATCGCGGCGGTGAGCACCTCGGACGACGAGGGACAGACCTGGCGGCAGTGCGAGGGGCAGCTGATGGGCTGGTTCGATGCCGAGGGGATCCCGAACGGCCGGGGAGGCATCACGGCCGTGGACGAGCCGAGTGTGGCCGAGTGCGCCGACGGTCGGCTGATGCTGATGGCGCGGTCAACGGTGGGTCGGCTGGTGCAGAGCTATAGCGAGGATGGTGGCGAGACGTGGACGCCGATCCTGCCTGCCGATCTGTCCAGCTCGTACTCGCCGCCACGACTTCGGCGGGTACCGAGTACGGGCGACCTGCTGTGCGTCTGGAACCAGGTGTCGCGGGACGAGATCAGGCGGGGATACCGGCGCGGTCGGCTCTCGGCGGCGATATCGAGGGACGGTGGTGGGAGCTGGGAAGGCTACCGAACGATCGAGGTCTCGGAGGGGATGGAGGATCTGGAGCGGATCGATCCCCAGGTGCCGATCTCGCCCGTGATCGGACTCCCCGATCTCGGACCCCTGCCGGACGGGTTCGCGACGTTCGACTACGCCAACGTCTGGTTCTCAGGCGACAGGGTGTACCTCCATTATGCCAGGAGCTGGGTGGAGGCCGATGAGGACAGTGGGAAGGCCGTTACGCTGGGCGAGCGACACGGCACGGCCAAGAAACCGAAGGAGATGGTGCTGCGGATCTATCCGCTCGAGTGGTTCTACGGGTCTTGATGCCCGCGGCGGCGGGCAAGGGAGTGTCTTGGGTTGGAGCTGGAGGGCAGCGGCATGGCAGCGTTCGACAAGCACCGGATGCGTCGGATCATCTGCAACGACGACGGGGATCAGCAGTTCGGTAACTACCCCGACTACGGCTACGACGTGCACGACGAGACCTCGTTCATCGCCGCGCGTACCGGGGTGACCTTCGGCACGCAGGTGGATACCTACGTGTGGTGCGTGGGCAACGGGACGGATCCGCCCTACGCGAACGACTGCTTCCAGCCCGGCATCGAGTCGGCGGGTCACGCCAGCGATATGGTCATCCGAGCGTGCCACGCCAATGGCGTGGAGGTGTGGGCTTCACTGCGGATGAACGACATCCATGATTCGCGGGCCAAAGACCTGGAGCACGTGCACGACCCGTTCAAGCGGGAGCACCCCGAGCTGCTCGTGGCACCGGAGGAGGACCGCTTGCTATCGACCGAGCTGGCCGAACGCAGCCAGTGGACGGTCTACAACTACGCGCGGCCGGAGGTCGCGCAGCACCGGCTCGACTTCATCCGACGCAATGCGACCGCGCACGATTTCGACGGATACGAACTGGACCTCACGCGCCATGGCTTCTACTTCCCGTTGGGCGAGGAGCGCAGCCTGGCGCCCAAGATGACCGACCTCGTTCGTCACGTGCGAGCCCTTCTCGAAGAGATAGGCGAGAAGCGGGGACGGCCCTATACGTTCGTCGCGCACGTGGGCGACTCGCTGGAGACGTGTCTGGATCAGGGCCACGACGTGACCGTGTGGCTGGAGGAGGGTCTCCTCGACGTTCTGGTGGTCGGAACGGGATACCTCCCCTTCGTGGTGCCGAGTCAGGAGTGGCTCTCGCTGGGGAGACGATTCGGCGTGCCCGTGTACCCGGCGGTGAATACGAACACGTACGTACCCTGGTGGCAGGATCTAATCAAGGACCACGGGGCGTTCGTCGAGGCGGTGCGAGCCCACGCCGCGCACTACTGGCACGAGGGATTCGAGGGCCAGTACCTGTTCAACCTGTTCTGTATGGATGAAGGATCGCGCGGCCCTATGTCGAGGGACTTCGTCTACCAGGTGCTCGATCAGATCGGCGATCCGGGCAGGCTGGTCGGAAGGGACAAGCTTTACGGGATCCAGGGGGCCCACGACTCGGGGTGGAGCGCGCGGTTCGGCAGTGACCCGACGATCTTGCCGATCGTGCTCGTCGGGCAGGAGCACAAGCTGCCGCTGGAGCTGGGGCCCGACGGCGGGAATGCGGACGCGAAGATCACGATCACGGCTCTGGTCGCGGGGGATTCGGCGGACCGCCGCGTATGGATGCGGCTGAACCATCGCCTGCTGCCCGAACCGCAGCGCACCGATGTCGGGTTCGTCTCGGAGGTACCGAAGGGATTCGCCAGGGGGGGACGGAACGAACTGTGTATCTGGGCGAACGAGAACACTGCCGTGTCCGATCGGCCCATCGTGATACACCAGGTCCTCGCGCGCGTGAGCTACGGCTAACCTCAGAAGCTGGGAACTACGAAAGGCGCGAAATACGCGAAAGAAGACCGAGAAGGAGGTAGTTGGCACAGCCTGACCTCTGAGCATATGATGGGCCAAGGGGATCTCCCGTGGCTGAGGGTGCGGAGGCCGCACCAACGTGGCAGGAGGTGAAGGACATGGAACTTGGAACGCTCGAACCTAGAGGTACGCGGCGGATCGTGCACTGCAGCGATATGGGATCGCACTTCGGAAACGGGGACTGGCTTTTCGGCGATCCGACCACGCCCGAGGAGCTGCGAAGTTGGATCCGAGCCATCGCCGACGGAGGCGCGGACGCCTACGTGTCGGAGGTCTACTTCGACGGTCTGTGCATGTACTACCGTAGCGACCGGTGCGAGAATTGGGACACCCCGAAGTACGATCGCTTCAGGCCGATGATGGACGAGGGCACGATGCCGCTCGAGATCTTTGTCGACGAGGCGCATCGGCAGGGTATCGAGCTGATCGCGGGCTTCCGGATCAACGATCGTCATGGCGTGAACAAGCCCTTCTTCAAGGCCCATCCGGACTGGCTGCTGAAGGACCTAGGGCACGGCGTGGACTACTCGCTGCCCGAGGTGCGGGACTGGATGCTCTCCATCGTGGAGGAGGTGCCCGAGCGGTTCGATGTGGGCGGGATCGAGATCAATTTCATCCGCCACGGCTACTGCTTCCCTCCGTCGATTGCGGCGGAACAGCACCCGGTCATGACCGGATTTTTGCGACGGGTACGTGAGATGCTGGACAGAGTGGGCGCGGAGAAGGGCCGGCGGCTGGTGTTCGGGGCGCGGGTGCCCCCGTCCGTGGGCGAGTGCCGCGATCTGGGGTTCGACCTGGCCACGTGGATCGCGGAGGGACTGATCGACTACGTGGCCCCAAGCGACTACCACTGCACCGATGCCAACGCGAGGCACGAGGAGTTCGCCGAGATGACGCGAGCATCGGACTGCTTCCTCTACCCGGCTGTGCAGGGCGATGTCCCGGGGAATACGGCCGTGATGTCCCTGGACAATCTTCGTGCGGCGGCCCAGAACTTCTATGGTGCGGGCGCGGACGGAATCTCGACACACAACTATGACGTCTATATGTGGGGTCAGCTTCGCAGCAAGGGCTATCCGGGCCCGGCAGACGGCTACCCCGAGGCGCTCGAGTACTTCCAGATCTTGAGGGATCCCGAGGCCGTGCTCAGGGGGGGCCGACACTACCTGTTTCAGCCCCTCTGGGCAGAGGATCTTTACGGCCCCGGCGTGCGCTACCGACACCTTCCCATCTCCCACGTGCGAGCAGTGGTGAAACGCGGCGATCCGGAACAGCGGGCTGGATACCGGTTTCGCGTGTGCGAGCACCTGCCGGATCGCCTCGACCTGCCGACGGACAGCATCGGTCGGTATGAGGGGATCTTCAACGAGGCGGGCAAGGTCCCGGGTGCCTGGCTTGTTTTCAGGGCGATTGGGATGATGCCCGGCGACGAGATCGCCGTGGACATCAACGGGCAGGAGATTCCGACCAGCTGTGTCCGACACGTCTGGTACCGGGAGGGGAGGCCCGCGTGGGAGGGCCGGCCTCTGCCGCCCTATACCGAGTGTCGGCTGGAGCTGACAGATCCCCCGGCACGCTACGGCGACAACAGCCTGGGCCTGCGACTCCTCAAGAGCGGCGACTGGTCCGAGGGAGATATCGTGGTGGACGAGCTCGAGGCCATCGTGAATGTGAGGGACTAAAGTCAGAATCCCGGAACTACGAAAGACGCGAAACACGCGAACACAAGGACGGGTGGACTGGGGAGTAGCCTATGGCAGCCTCACCGGGCAACGCAGTTCAGATCGTGGTC
>JASLMQ010000712.1 GCA_030746455.1 Candidatus Latescibacterota bacterium | reverse complement strand
CGACCAGGGCGGCCACCTCGCCGAAGGCGCGTTCCGCCTCAACCGTTCGGCCCGCGGACAGGTTTCGGCACGCCATCCGGTAGAGCCGGGCGAAGTAGTTGGTCGTTTCCCGCGCGCGAACGTACTGGCGCTCGGCCAGATCCATCCGGCCCAGGGAGGCATGGATGTCGCCCATCGTGCGGCGCGACTCCATCACACCGTGGGCCTTCTTCCGCGTGAAGTTCTTGATCAGCTTCCGCCACCTGCGGTTCGGATCCGCATCGTCCCGGATCCTCGGCGCGGTTCGTTCATACACAGCGATGGGGCCGAAATCCCTGCTCAGCCTGTAGTCGGGTACCAATCCCCGCCGGAGATAGGCGTAGAAATAGTGTCGGTCCAGGTAGTTCTCTTCTCCCATCCGCGCCTCTCCGGCGTTCTCAGGGTCCTCGTACTCCCCGGCGGTCGTCTGCCTCACAACCAGCAGGTCGGGTTCGAAATGCGAGACCGTCGAGTAGGCCATCCCGGTGGTCCGATACGCGTTGGCGAACGAGCCGGGAACATACGCATAGGCATCGTACAGGATGGACGTCTCCGGCGGGAAGCGGTCCCCCATCCAGCTTGCCGCCGCCAGGTCGACCGCGATCCCGTCCATCCGGTTCCACTTGCCCTCGAACAGCCGGGCCGCACCCGCGATCTGCCACCCCGAGAGCCCCACAAGGAGGACAGGGAACAGCAGCGCCGGAGTCCGAAACCGCGGAATTCTCTCCCTGACCCAGCCCAAAGCCTGCCCGTAGCCGTACGCCGCGAAGAGATACACGCACGGCAGGATCGGCAGCAGGTGCCTCGTCCTGCGCAGGTGGACCTCGAGGATCAGGTAGCCCAGAAAGGTGGCGATCCAGAACAGGAGCAGCACCCGGTCCGCGCGGGTCCGACGGTCGCGGACCGCGAGGCCGATGCCGGCCAGAACGCAGAGGGCGCAGGCCACCAGGTGAGCGGATCCCGCCACATCCCCGAGCAGCCCCAGCCACAGGATCCCGCGCGGGTCGGCCCTGTAGGTGTGTCCGAAATCCATGATCTGCTTCTCGGCCATCAGGGCGTCGATGAAGGCATCGAAGCGGACCAGTGCGTACGGCGTCGTCACGGCGAACGCAAACAGGAACACGACGGGGATCGCCACGACGCCCAGCACGCAGCGCCTGCTGAGCAGATACCGCTTCAGTTCCGCGAGCTCCTGGCCTCCGGCCTGGGACGACAGGACCACGGCCAGCGCGACGACGGGAAGCAGGAATCCCCCGGCGTATTTGGTGCCGAAGGCCACCCCGGCAGAGGCCGCCGCCAGAACCAGCCATCGTATGTGGAAGCCCTGGGCGAGCCGGACGCACGCGTAGAGGCTGGCCAGGATCCAGAAAAGCTGAGGAAGGTCCGGATGCGCCTCGACCGTCCACCGCAGGAACGTCGGCGACACGAGAAGGAGGAAGGCGGCAGCCAGCCCGATCGCACGGTCGAAGACCGCGGCGCCGATGAGGCAGGTCAGCCAGAGGCACCCGACCCCCGATGTCAGGCAGAAGACCCGAAGGGCGAGGAGGATGAACCGCTCGTCGGCCCCTCCCAGCAGCCCCGCCAGGTAGAGCAGCGGCTGGGTCAGGTAGTAGAACGCCCCCCCGTACTTGAACGACGGGGCCCGGGTCGGGCCGCCGCGGTAGACGTTCTGGACCTCCGTCGCGATATCCGCCTCGTCGATTGAAAACAGACTCGCCATCCGGAAGTCGTCCGCCCCAAGCGGAACCAGCGGCACCGCGAATGCCAGAAGCAGCAGGCAGAGGCCCGGAAGCCACATCCTTTCCCCCCGAGCGACGGTCCCCGTCATCGCCCCGATCCCTCGCCAAAGTGGGCGACCAGAATTTGCCGACCCGGTTCGCCCACGTCTCCTCTCCGTACCATCTCACGAAGCCGTTCTGCCGCTTGTTCGTCCGGGCCGTGGCGGCGCACGGCTGCGGCATAGGCGGAATCCGCCGCCGTCTCGTCCCCGAGGGCCAGGAGGAAGGCACCCAGATCGAACAGGGCCGATCGACTTGCAGGGTCGTGCTTCAAGGCCTCCCTGGCCCATCGAACCGCCTCGCGGCGGCGGTCCCGGGCGGAGTAGTTCAGGGCGATGTTGTGGCACACTGCGCCGCGGCGAGCCGACGGAGCCGATTCGCTCAGAGAAAGGACCCTTTCAAAGCCTCTTGCGGCCTCCCCTTCCCTCCCGAGCATGAGGTGTGATCGTGCCAGCTTGTAGGCGGGCGCAGGGTGGTCCGGCGCGACCTCCCCCGCCGCGCGGTACTCCTGCTCGGCCTCGGGCCATCTCTCCAGCGATGCATGGATGTCCCCCATGGTCACGCGCGCCTCCGCCTGGCCGTAGAGCTTGCCGCTCGCGAACATCCGCATCTTCGTGATCCAGCCCGGCGCCTTGCGGGGGTGTTTCGTCTCCGGTGCTCGCCGTCTGTAAACGGCGACCCGTCCCGAATCCCGGACCACGTCGTACGTGGGAATGCGGCCATCTTCCAGGTAGCGGTAGAAGTAATGCCGGTCCAGAAACGCCTCCGCCCCCATCTGCGCCCGCTGGGCGTCGTCCGGGTCCGCGAACCGCGAGGCAATAGCCTCCCGAACCACAAGCAGGTCCGGCCGGAAGTGATTCACCACGGGATAGGTCTGTCCGAAGGTCCGGTACGCGCGCTCGAACCGTCCCGGCACATAGGCATACGCGTCGTAGATGACCGACATCGTGTCGGAAAACGCCTTCCCGATCCATCGTCCCACCGCGATCTCGGGGTTCTGGCCCTCACGTCCCCGTTTGTCGCCGAACATGCGGACCGAGTCCGAGACCCGGCCCCAGGATAGCCCGGCCAGGACAAGAGAGAACACGATGGGCAGCCAGGGGGCCCTTGGCCATCGCGACTCGGCCAACCGCCAGACCTCACGGTACCCTTCCGCCAGGAAGAGGAGAGCAGGAGGCAGGACCGGGAGCAGGTGTCGTGGGGCCTGCAGGTTCGCCGTCAGAATCAGGTAGCCGGTGAAACCTCCGATCCAGATCAGCAGCAGGATTCTCTCACCGGCCAGGCGACGTCGCCCCGACAGGTGGAGCCAGATGATCACGCACACGTACAGGGCAAGGACGACGCCATTCGCAATCCCGACCAGCTCTGCCAGGCGCACAAGCCAGTCGAGCCCGGCCCGATCGGCCCGGAAGACGTGACCGAACCCGAGGTGGTCGCGCTCGAAGGCCACGTCGGACAGGAAGGTCTCGTAGTGGACCCATGCGTAAGGGTTCGTGGCCAGGAAGACCGCGGCAAAGACGACGGGCACCAGAACCAAGGCCAGGAGACGCCGTCGGTCTCGAATCCGGCCGCCCACGCCCCGGAGCACCGGCCGCCCATCGCCCGGAGCAAACAGCAGCGCGCCCGCGATGAGGGGAAGCAGGAACACGCCCGAGTACTTGGTGGCAAGTGCGAGCCCGGCACACAACGACGCCAGCACGGCCCCGGGCAGGCTGAAGCAACGGCAGAGCCGCGTGCACCAGAGGAGCGACAACAGCACCCAAAACAGCTGGGGGAGATCGGGATGGATCTCCACCGCCCATCGGAGGAAGACGGGGTTGATCACGATCAGCGCCGCGGCCACCAGACCGGTGGACCTGGCAAAAGCCTCGGAGCCAATCCTATACACAAGCCAGAGGCATCCCAGTCCGGCTGCGACACAGACCAGGCGCATCACGACCACCACGGCCTGCTCGGCGACCTCACCGGCGGCGACCG
>JASLMQ010000711.1 GCA_030746455.1 Candidatus Latescibacterota bacterium | reverse complement strand
CCAGCGCATCGTCCTTCATCTTCGGTACCACCATGCACTTCCCCATCGAATTCGTCCTCTCTATCTCCCGGGGGTTTGGTGCGCGCTTGCAGGATGGCCTGTCACCAGGCATGCCAATTAACCAACCGTCTCGGCTCAAGTCAAGTGCCTCTTCCCGTGGACCGAGGGCAATGCGTGAAAAAACCGATTGACTTCCCAATCGGCCTCGGCCTATACTAAGGTCCAATCGTTGCCGATGTGTATGGCATCACCCAGTGGCCTCAGGAAAGTCCCGATCGACAGGACTTCACTGGGGCACTCGATTTTTCGTGCGGAACCGAAGGAGCGCAGAGCCATGCTCGCAGCCGATCCACTGTGCACGCCCAACGCGGAGATCCCCGCCCGACTGCATCCGTCCGGGTTCGACAAATCGGACTCCAACTTCTACTCCCTCACGCTCGCGAGCGATGGATGCGTCTACTACACCCTGAGCTCCCATGACATCGACACCCACGCACGTGTCTTCCGATACGATCCCGCGGCGGATGAGGTGAGCCAGCTCTGCGTTCTCGGCGAGGTCGTGGGTGAGGCCGACACCGGGACGATCCCCCAGGGCAAGTCTCACAGCCCCTTCTACGAGCTCGACGGCAAGCTCTATCTCGCCAGCCACTATGGCTTCTTCCAGTCATCGGGCAACAAGGAGCGTCCCGCCGGTGTCCCTGATGGCTACAAGCAGTATCCCGGCGGCCACATCATCTCCTATGACATGGCCACCGGTGACTTCGCCGATCTGGCGACGGCCCCAACGGCCGAAGGCATCATCACCTTCGCCCTTGACCCCGTCAAGCGCAGGGGATACTGCCTCACCTGGCCCAAGGGCCTGTTCCTGTATCACGACCTGGAGACCGGCGAGACGCGCAACCTCGGTCCGGTCTCCCTCGACGGCGAGGTGGGCGAGGGCGACCGGTATATGTGCCTCTGCCGCGTGTTCGCCATCGTCCCTGGAACCGGCGTCGTCTACATGACCAACCCGACAGGCGACATCCTGAAGTACGATCCGGAGTCGGACGCCATCGCGCCGCTCGAACACGTCAGCCTCAAGCGCGACATCTTCGGGACCTGGGATCCGCACGTGCCCGGTCACCAGGGCTACAACTGGCGGGACCTGGTCTGGCATCCTGAAGACCGGTGCTATTACGCCGTGCACGGCCGGTCCGCCTACCTGTTCCGGTTCGATCCGGCAGTGGAGCAGATCGAGTTCATCGATCGCATCTGCGCGGACGCGCTCCGGAGGAACGGGGCCTACGAGCCCTTCCGATACGGATACCTCACGCTGGCCCTGAGCGACGACGGGCGTACCCTCTACTACCTGACCGGAGTATCCAACTTCACGGCCGACGATGGCAGGGAGGTCTCCGAGGTCACCCACCTGATCTCCTACAATCTGCGGACGAACACGTACAGAGACCACGGCATCCTGCGTCTCGGTGACGGTCGCTACCCCGTGATGTCTCACACCCTGGCCTTCCAGAACGGGAAGCTCTATGCCTGTCCCTGGATCGAGATGCCCGGGAGCGACTCCGACGGTCCCCCGAAGAGACAGGTCGACCTGATCAGTTTCGACGCCCCCGCCACGTGATGGGGCGGCATCTGAACGAGGTCTCTTCAGGTTTGCATTCGGCCCATTTCATGGTAGATTTACGGGTGTAGAAGCCGCAGAATCGTCGGCGAGACGCCGACTTGCACGATGTCGCAAGGAGGAGCACCGTGGCGAGCTTGGGAACCAGACTGAAGGTGGCGGGGGGGATGCTCGTACTGATTCTCGGTGCTCGTCTCATCGCAGACCGGTACGGCAACAGGATTCGGGAACAGCTCGAGAACAGGCGCCGTAAGAAGGCGCTGGAGAACGAGCTCAAACAGCTCGAAGACGAGATGGACCGTCTGGAAGTCGAGATGAGAGGGCTCGACATCGAGCCGTAATGCGTGCAATCCAGCGGGCGGGTCAGCCAGCGTTCAACATAGAGGAGGAGCTTCAGGCAATGGCCGACAAGAAATGGGAGACGTACAAGCAGTTGTTGCTGGAGCAGAAGAAGACGCTCATCGGGCAGGCCATGGATCACGATGGCAACATCGAAGAGGTGCGCGAGGAACAGGCATCCGATCCGCTGGACCTGGCCAGCAAGACCTCGTCTCTCGAGATGATGTCGGTACTGGAGCACAACGAAAGGCGCGTGATCGAGGAGCTGGATCTGGCCCTGGATAAGATCGAGGACGGGTCGTACGGCACGTGCGAGGACTGCGGCGATACGATCGCCACGGCGCGGCTGGAGGCGATGCCCACGGCCCGACTGTGCATAGAGTGCAAGGCGCAGCAGGAATCGGGCGAGCTACAGGATAGCGCCGACCCGTTGAGGCGCCGTGTGCGCAAGCGCAAGAATGTACCCCAGGAGGAGGACGACGAGTAGGCCCGCGCATCGGGTCACGCCATCGCTTCACGACGAGAGGCCATCTGCTCATCAGCAGATGGCCTCTCGTCTCTTCAGGCATGATGTGCAGCTGTCAACCCCGGAGGGGTTGCGCCAGAGAGCCCAGGGTTGCTCTGCAACCCTGGGTGGAAGGTGCGGTGACGCGGCCCCTCAGGGCTCTCCGAGCCCTGGGCTGTATGACGGTGCCCCTTCAGGGCACAGGCCTCGTGCATCCACCCCGAGGAACCGTGAGGTGGATGGGTTTGATCCTAACCTCAATCCGACGAAATCGGGGGGTGCGAGTGGCGCGAAGCGCCTGGGTACCCAGGTTCCGCCTCGGGCCCAGGCCTGGATCCTTCATGCCTCCCTTTGTGAGCCAACGCCCGGGCCTTCCTCCACCTGGATATGCCCTTC
>JASLMQ010000710.1 GCA_030746455.1 Candidatus Latescibacterota bacterium | reverse complement strand
CCATGATGCAGATGTGCACGTCCGGGATGTTCGAGACGAGTCGCGCGTTTCCTTCGTTGGTCTCTATGACGATCGCACCGTTCTCGGCGATGCCTACATTGGCCCCCGTCATCCCGATGTCGGCGTTCAGGAAGATCGGCCGTAGGTACTGCCGCACCACCTCCATGATCTCGTCCACGTCATCGGACAGCTTCTTCCCGGTCACGTCCGAGAAGATCTGGGCTACCTCGGCCGCGGTCTTGTGAACTGCGGGGAAGACCAGGTGGAACGGCTTTTCGCTCACCTTCTGGAGGATCAGCTCACCCAAATCGGTCTCGATCACCTCCATACCTGCATCTTCCATCGGCTTGTTGACCTCGATCTCCTCGCTCGTCAGCGACTTGGACTTGGCCACGGTCTTCGCGCCGTGCAATCTGGCAATCGACAAGATCTGAGCGATGGCCTCGGGTCCGTTCTCCGCGAAGGTGACCGAGGCCCCTCGCTCGCTCGCCCGGGCCGCGAACCGCTCGAGCAGCTCATCCTGCTGCTCGAGGCAGCGGAGTTTGACGGATCGGACCTCATCTCGGAACGCCTCTCCGCCAGGGAGCAGGCCTACCGCCGCATTCCGACTGTCCCGGCCACGCTTCATCGCGCTGTAGAGCGCCTTGCGCTTGGGCTCCTCTGCAAGCGCCGAAGCGATCTGTTCACACAACCGGTCGTATCGTGCCTCAGCCATCAGCATATCCCCTTGCGAGAGAGGGTCAGCAGCAGCTTCTTCCCGTCTACCGAGTTGTCTCGTCTGATTCTCACGACCACCCGCTGCAGATCACGACGTGCGCCGACGCCGGGCCGTGCACCCCCAGCGTCAGACGCATCTCAATGTCGGCCGTCCGGCTGGGGCCCGATATGAAGGTCGCAGTCGCATGCCTCGGGTTCGACTCGTAGAAGTCCCTGATCAGAGAGGCCGCGTCCGACAGGCCCTCCACCAGGTCTTCCTCCAACACCAGTCCGATGTGGGTCCCCGGGAGCGTGGAGGCCAAACGGTGCGAGTCATCCGTGCACAGCTCGACCAGGGTGCCCGTCTCCACGATCGCGAACTTCGATGCGGTGATTCCTACCTGGGCGGCGTCGATTGCCGCCGGCAGCGCGTCGCGCCTGTAGGGCGGAGCGACCACCTGCACGCCGGCCTCGCCGCACGCACGCACGGCCTCCTTCGCAACCGGATCTGCCAGCGGGCCTAGCGCGACTCGGTTGGCGGCGGCATCTCGGACGACACCCATCATCAAGTCGATGGCCTCGCTACAGCTGCGGGCCTGGTGCACGACACCTGCGAGGCTTTCATACTTGGTCTTGAACCGCTCGACAGCGTTCTCAGCCATGGAACACAGAAGCCTTTCCCAATGCCCGCCAAGGCGGTGCGGGTCGTGACCTCGGGTCTGGTCTCTCGCGAGCCTGCATCCTCAAGGTAAGGCTCCGGTGCCTGCCGATCAAGCGCATATTGTATGACCCGGGGGATCAATCCGGGTGTAGGTTGTTTTCAGTTGTGCCTGGCGATTCGCTATCGGTATATTCTAGCCAGAGTGAATGGCCTTGCCCGCGGATCTCCTGCAGGCAGAGCCACGAAGTAGAGTCAGAACCACCCGCGCACTTGGAGGGGACAACACACCTCGATGCACGGAGTAACCGTATGGCGCCGGATGCCGCCCAGTGGGCTCGGCGCATGGAGAAAGTGGGGACATCTGAATGGGTAATCCCATCCGCATCGTGCAGGTGGGCCTGGGGCCTCTGGGACAGATGCTGATGCCGTATCTGGCGGAGAGGCCGGGGCTCGAGATCGTGGGCGCGATGGATATCGATGCCGACAAGGTTGGCCAGGACCTCGGGACTTTGTGCTCGATGCGCAGCCCAATCGGCACGACGGTGACCGACGACTTCGACCAGGCCCTGGCTGGTGACCCACAGGTGGCGGTGGTCACAACCGTCTCGGAACTCGATGGGGTCAAGCCCCTCCTGGAGGAGTTGATCCAGCGACGGGTCAGCACGGTCTCGACCTGTGAAGAGCTATCCTATCCCTGGAAGACCCATCCGGATCTGTCCGCGGAAATCGATGCGCAGGCAAAGGCCCAAGGTGTGTCGGTCCTCGGCACGGGGGTGAACCCGGGCTTCTTGATGGATTTCCTGCCCACGGCCGCCACCGCCGTGTGCAGGAGCGTCCGCACGATACGGATCGAGCGTATACAGGATGCATCCTTCCGCCGCCTGCCGTTCCAAGAGAAGATCGGCGCAGGTCTCAGTCCAGACGAATTCGCGTCGCGCGTGGCGCAGCGTAAGATCCGGCACGTGGGACTGACCGAATCGATGCACATGGTGGCATCGATGCTCGGCTGGGACCTCGACCGCACCGAAGACGTGGTCGAACCCGTGATCGCGGAGAGCGACATCACCGCCTCCGGCCGCACGATCAAGGCTGGCATGGCAACCGGTGTCAACCAGACCGGACGCGGCTTCGCATCCGGTGAGGAGGTGCTCACCCTCGTCTTTCGTGCCGCTGTTGGACAGGAGGACCCCATGGACCGCGTCTGGATCGAGGGGGAGCCGGAGCTGGACCTCAGAATTCCAGGAGGAACCAACGGCGACATCGCCACGTGCTCGATCGTCACCAACGCCATTCCCGCGGTGCTGCGGGCCCAGGCCGGGCTGCGCACAATGGTCGACATTCCGCCCATCTCCTGTTCTGCTTGAGGCCAACGTGCAGTCTACTCTTCCCGACAACGAGGTTCAGAGCATCGTACAGGGACGCCATCACGATCCCTTCCAGGTCCTTGGCATGCATCCGGTCTGGACCCGGAATGTCCAGACCATCGCCGTCCGGGCCTACGTCCCCGACGCGGAATCGGTCAGCGTGGTGTCGTCCACGACAGATCGAAGCATCTTCCTGATGTCGAAGATCGATCCCGCCGGCCTCTTCGAGGCAGTTCTCGATGGTGTCCGAGGGATGTTCGACTACCATCTCGAGGTAACCTATCCCGATGACAGGGTCGAGCGCACACCCGACCCGTACGCCTTCCCTCCCCTGCTGACCGAATATGACCTGCACCTGATCCGGGAGGGCAACCACCTCAGGATCTACGAGAAGCTCGGGGCACACCCGACCGAACACGGCGGAGTGAGCGGCGTTGCCTTCGCGGTTTGGGCCCCCAGCGCCACCCGTGTGAGCGTGGTCGGCGATTTCAACGGCTGGGATGGAAGACGGCACCCGATGCGCGTGCGCGGCAGCTCGGGCGTTTGGGAGATATTCCTGCCCAACGTGGGCGAAGAGGCGCTCTACAAGTTCGAAATCAGGACCCAGACCGGCGCGGTTCTCGTAAAGAGCGATCCCTACGCGCAGCGCATGGAGCTTCGACCCCAGACCGCCTCCATCGTCTATGAGCACTCGGACGCCGAATGGAGTGACGAAGAATGGCTCTCGCAGCGCGGAAGCCGGGATTGGCTGACCGAGCCCGTCTCCATCTATGAGGTACATCTCGGTTCGTGGCGGAGGAGGCCCGAGGAGGACGGCCGAGCGCTGTCCTACCGCGATATCGCCCACGAGCTGGTGGACTACGTGACCGAGATGGGCTACACTCACGTGGAACTGCTCCCGGTGATGGAGCACCCGCTTGACGAGTCCTGGGGCTACCAGGTGCTGGGGTTCTTCGCTCCGACAAGCCGACACGGCCACCCGGACGACTTCAAGTACTTCGTCAACCACTGTCACAGGAACGGCATCGGCGTCATCCTGGACTGGGTCCCCGCCCACTTCCCTCGCGACACGTTCGGCCTCGCAAACTTCGATGGCACCTCGCTCTACGAGCACAGCGATCCCAGGTTGGGATCGCATCCCGACTGGGGAACACTCATCTTCAACTACGGAAGGCTCGAGGTAAGCAACTTCCTTTGCGCCAGCGCGATGTACTGGTTGGACAAGTACCACGTGGACGGATTGCGTGTGGACGCCGTTGCGTCGATGCTTTATCTGGACTATTCCCGGAACGAGGGAGAGTGGATCCCGAACAGCAGGGGAGGTCGTGAGAACCTGGACGCCATCGCCTTCCTTCGGTCGCTCAACGAAACGGTCTACGCCCACTTCCCTGGCGCAATGATGATCGCGGAGGAATCCACGGCGTGGCCGGCGGTTTCTCGCCCGCTCTACCTGGGCGGGCTCGGGTTTGGGCTGAAGTGGAACA
>JASLMQ010000709.1 GCA_030746455.1 Candidatus Latescibacterota bacterium | reverse complement strand
AGAACCTCGCGGCTTCCACCGGGTCACCCGAATGCTCGCCCGGGTCGGTTCTTCGGGCCATGTCACATCTCCCTCTGGACCACACGCCTTCGGGGGCCGCAATTCTGACACTGCCCCAGAATGCGTTTCTGGGCGAAGAGGGAACCGTTCGCTTGCTTTCCCTGATGGAGACCTATTTCGGCCTTGGTGGGCTTCACCTACATGTAAACACCATCGACGTGGAGACGCTCGAGGCCGCGCTGGAATCACCGGACCAGTATCGGGATCTGATGGTGCGCGTGGCGGGGTTCAGCGCCTATTTCGTCCACCTCATCCCCCAGGTGCAGCAGGATGTGATCCGACGGCACAGGGCCGCGTCGTGACTCCTGGGGCCCTATGGTGCTTCGGCGGGCAGACGGACGTCCCATGGACATCGACCGCATCCTGGTGACCGGCGGATCGGGCCTGCTCGGGCGATCCCTGGCTCCCCTGCTGGCTGACGCCTACGCCGTCACGCACTTCGGGTTGGAGGATCCCGGCGATGGTCTCCCCTTCACTATGGGAGATCTGAGGGATTCTGGCGCGGTCGAGAAGGCTTGTCAAGACGTCGATGCGGTGATCCACGCGGCCGCACTGCACGGGCGGGCGTGGGAGCAGGCAGGTGACGACGTGGGTTTCGGTGTAAACGTAATCGGCACGAAGAACGTGCTGGAGTACGCCTCGCTCGCGGGTGTCAAGCGGATCGTGTTTACGTCATCCATCTGGGCCACCGGTCACGGATCCGATCCGCCCTACCTTCCAATCGATGAGGATCTCCCTCGCCAGCCTTTCGAGCTGTATGGCCTGACCAAGCTTCTGGGCGAACAGATGTGTCGGTACGCGTCGGAACGGCACGGCGTCAGCACCATCGCGCTGCGGCCCGGGGGCATTCGGCCTGCTGAGGCCCACACCGCGAACCAGGTTGGCTACCTCGTCGGGGCGGTGGACGTTCGAGACGTGGCCTTGGCCCACCTACTTGCGGTCGAGGCCCCGGAGGACATCCAGCACGACGTGTTTGTGATCGCGTCCGATACCCCCCTGTGCCGCGTCGCCCCGGACGCATTCAAGCGTGATCCAATCGCTGCGCTCGAGGACGTCGTTCCCGGAGCGGCCGATCTGGCGGCCGACGGGAGACTTGACGTGTCTCCCTCGTGGGAGTGGTACACCATTGAGAAGGCCAAGGCCGTGTTGGGATACCGGCCCCGCTACGGCTTTGAGATCGAGGAATAGAGGCGTGGCATCGATGCGACTCGAAGGCCAGAAGGCGCTCGTAACGGGCGCGAGCCGCGGCATTGGCAGGTCCATTGCGATCGCGTTCGCAAGCGAGGGGGCAGACCTGGCGATCACCGCTCGCAAGGCGGACTCGCTGGGGGAAACGGCCTCGGCAATCAGCAGCGCTGGACGCCGGTGTCACCCCATGGCCTGGGACGTGACCCAGATCGCCCAGGCGGGTGACCGTCTTGATGAAGCGAAGCGTTCACTGAACGGATTGGACATCGTGGTGAACAATGCGGGCGTGCTTAGACTTCCCGAGGGTGCTTCTGACCAGAGCCCAGAGGCCCTTTGGGATTACACGATGGACGTGAACTTGAAGGCGCTCTACTTCCTCTCGCAGACGTCCGCTGCTGTGATGAGGGAGCAGGGGAGCGGAACCCTCATCATGATCGCGTCCGACGCCGGCATACGGGCTGCGCCCAGCGCATACGGAATCTCAAAGTGGGGCGTGGTCGGGTTCACGAAGGGACTGGCCCGACAGATGTCGCCGCACGGCGTCCGCGTCAACGCGATTGCCCCCGGTCCTGTGGCCACCGAGATGATGAGATGGCACCCCGGGCAATCCATGGAGGCGTCAAGCCTTCCGATGGGCCGGTACGCGTTGCCCGAGGAGATCGCAAGTGTGGCCGTATTCCTGGCATCGGATGATTCTGCGGCCGTCTTCGGTCAGGTCATCGTCGTGAACTCGGCCGATGCGTGATCGGCACAGGTAAGCACCGCCAGAAGGCGCTCCGTCGATGCCAAGCTGGCGTGTCCTACGGAAGCCGTCCAGGTGGATGTGAGCGAGGCAATGAGGTCCCAGATACTAGCGATCGGTCTGACACTGGCCCTTGCAGGACCGGCAACAGGGAATCAGGCTGTGGTGGGTCCGTTCGAGAGTCGGGCCACCGTGGAGCCGGGTGGGCGCATCGACGAGCTGGTGTTCGGGCGGTTGCGGGACCTCGACATCCAGCCGGCGAACCTGTGCTCGGATGCGGTCTTCCTCAGGCGCGTCTATCTCGACGTGATCGGGACGCTGCCCACGGCAAGGGAAGCCAGGCGATTCCTTCGGGACAGGAACCCAGAGAAGCGCCGGGTGCTCGTGGACCATCTGTTGGGTCGCGAGGA
>JASLMQ010000708.1 GCA_030746455.1 Candidatus Latescibacterota bacterium | reverse complement strand
GCCCGGGCGATGGAGTCCCATTGCCCGGACGCCTGGATGCTCAACTGCTCCAACCCTCTCTCCGCGATCACCCGCTCCGTGCTGAGGGAGACGACGATCCGGGCGCTGGGCGTCTGCCACAGCGTGGGAGGGGCGGCCAGGCATTACGCCGAGTTCCTGGGGGGAAAATCCTGGGCCTACTCCAACACCGGCATCGATCACTGCGCCTGGTTCAGGGCGCTCGCGGTCGACGGCCAGCCCGCAGAGGCTCTGCTGGCCGAGAAGGGCCTGGACGACTGGCTCTCGCTGCCGGCGGCCGAGGCCGAGGCCGATCCGACCTTCGGCGAGCTGTTCAGCTACCGATGCGGTTTCCTGTTGGGGCGGCAGCTCGGTATGCTGCCCGCCATCGGAGACCGACACATCGTCGAGTTCTTCCCGGGCTTCCTGAATGGACTGGACCATGTGGAGAAGCACGGTCTGGTCCGGACCACCATCGCGGATCGTGAGAAGCGTGCCTCCGAGGGTAGGACCCGGATCGAGCGTCTCCTCAGCGGCGAGGACGAGGTGCGGCTACTCGACAGCGGAGACGACATCGCGGGATGGATCGAGGCCCTCTACGGCGGGCGGCCCAAGGAGGACAACCTCAACGCGCCCAACATCGGGCAGATACCCCAGCTGCCGGAGGGGGCCATCGTGGAGACCCGGGGCGTGCTGGATGCGGCCGGATTCCATCCCTTCGTGAGCCCGATGCCGGAAGCGCTCGAGGCCGTTGTGCGGCCCCATTGCCTACGCGAGGAGCTGACCGTGGACGCGGCCGTCGATGGGAGCTTCGAGAAGGCCCTCGCCGCGCTTTCGACGGATCCCCTGCTGACGAACGCGGATCTCGCCCGGCCGCTGCTGAAGGCGTTGATTGCTGCGACCAGGCGATGGCTACCGCAGTTCTGAACCCCAGTCGGAGACCCAGGTAGGAATGTGTGTAGATTCTGGGGACGGGCCCTATGGGGTTGAGCTTAGTGGCAGCTTTCAGCCCTCAGCTGTCAGCTGCACCAAGTCAACGGATGCGCCCGAAGGCAGTCACCACGTTGGCGCGCCATTGTGCGCTACGCGCTGGTTCTGCTGAATGCTGATGGCTGATCGCTTCGACTGCCTTCCAGCCAGCATTCAGGATCCGTCCAACAAGATCTACACTCCCACATAGGCCTATGAAACCGAACCTTATAGTCGTCTTTCCCGATCAGATGCGGGGCCAGGCGATGGGGTTCCTCGGTGAGGAGCCGGTGCAGACGCCGCACCTGGACCGGTTCGCCGAGGAAAGCCTCGTGCTGCCTCAGGCGATCAGCAACATGCCCGTGTGCAGCCCGTTCCGCGCCATGCTGATGACGGGGAAGTATCCGTTGTCGAACAAGGTCGTTGGGAACTGCAACACGAAGTACGGTCGAGCGGAGCAGAACTGCGAACTGCAGGGGTCAGATGTCTGCTGGTCGGACGTGCTAAAGGAGGCGGGCTACAGCCTGGGCTATATCGGGAAGTGGCACCTGGACCTGCCGCACGAGCCCTACATCGATTGTGCGAACAACAACAGGACCTACTTCGACCGGAAGCTGAACAGGCAAGTGCCGCTTGCGTGGAACGAGTGGTGTCCGCCGGACCGGCGTCATGGGTTCGATTTCTGGTACTCCTACGGCACCTACGACCGGCACACGCGGCCGATGTACTGGAGCACGAATGCGGGCAGAGAGGAGTTCCGATACGTCGACCAATGGGGGCCCGAACACGAGGCGGATCTGGCGGTGAAGTACATCCGGAACGAGGAGGGTACGTATCGGGATCCGGACCGTCCCTTTGCTCTCGTCGTGGCGCCGAATCCACCCCACATGCCCTACCATCTGGTGCCGGACCGGTACCGGGAGCTCTACGAAGGTGTGGACATCGAGGGGATCTGCTCAAAGCCCAGCATACCCAGGAAGGGAAGCCGCTGGGGGGATTACTACCGAGAGCATATTCTGAACTACTACGCCATGGTCAGCGGCGTCGACGAACAATTAGGGCGGATCCTATCTGCGCTGGAGGATGAGTCGCTGCAGGACGACACGATCGTGCTCTTCACCTCCGACCACGGGGACTGCCTGGGCACCCACGACTTCCAGTCGAAGAGCAACTGCCACGAGGAGTCGGTCCGTATCCCCTTCCTGCTCCGCTGGCCGGGCAGTATCGAGCCGCGCTCCGACGACCTGCTGATGTCCGTTCCCGACATCTACCCGACGCTTCTGGATCTCATGGGGCTCAGAGATGGGATTCGCGAGTGTCTGGAGGGTACCAGCCGCGCGGACGCCGTGCTGACGGGAAACGGCGCGCGTCCTTCGTCTCAGCTCTACGTCTACCCGCACCCGCTTCGGCTGGAGTATGGTGACAGGGGCGTGCGTACGCACAGGCACACGATGGTGGTCAACAAGGCCCCGGGCAGGCCAACGGATCAGGTCCTCCTGTTCGACAACGAGGCCGACCCCTTCCAGATGACGAATATCGCTGACCGTGAGCCAGACACGGTCCGCACGCTGCTAGAGGAGGAGCTCGTCCCCTGGCTGGGGCACACGCGGGATCCGATGTCCATCGATCTGGATGGACCCCGAGCCGCCGCGCCGAGAGGGACGCTGGGAGGATTGGCGTAGGGTGTGCAGCAGAAAGGCTCAGTCGAACCTGAGAGTGCCAAAACACTCCGGGACGTGGAACTTCGGAGTCGGGTGGTCGACGAATGACCACGTTAGCCAATGGGGATGCGACGTCGCATCCCCACACTTGTAGAGATTGGCCTTCCAGGTGACACCAGGAGCCGGTCTGCTAGCATCCGGACAGTATTTCTCGACCAGAGCGAACGGCAATCGGTACTCGAGGGTCCACACGGTAGGCTCTGCGATCTCCGGCTCGACGGTCTTCGGCAGCGAATGGCCGATCTCGACCTTGTCGCCATCTTCGGCGGACACAGGGATTCCCTCTTCGCTTTGCGGGTGCCACCAGAAGAGCATCGTGCCCCCGCAGTTGATCTCGATATTGAAGTAGGAGAGACCGAGGTCTGAACCGGGCGTGAAGAAGAACTCCACGCAGCTGTCCCTGCAGACCGGGTCCTGATACTGCTTCGCCACGGCGCGAACGTATCGGTCCTCAACGCGATAGATGATGTAGAGAGAGCTGTCATCCCAGGCCAGCTTGGCCTGGACGCCCGGGCGATGATCCGGCTCCTCGCCCATGTGCTGGTTGATCGTCAGCGGCGCGATCTTCTCCCATGCCGGCTTGTTCCAGTCTCCGTCGATGTCGACGGGTTCGCTGAGTCTCGTCACTCCATACACCAACGGCTCTTTCTCCATCCCAGACACCTCCCTTGCCTCAAGGAATCCCAGGTGGCTGCTTGTGCATATCGCAACTGCAACGATCAGATACGCTGACGACCTGCTAAACGGTCTCCACAGCCACCCGCTCCGCCTGCCATGCCTTCCTTCCCCCATAGTAGTCCCCTTCCTCTCTGAGCGGGGTCGGCGCGTCCTCCAGCACGCGCGTGTAGACCAGCAGATCCACTGACCTTTCGCCGTCACGGAGGCGATTGCGCAGGCGTGCCTCCTCCTCGAATCCACAGGACTCCGCCAGTTCCTTCTGATCGAGATCAGGGTCCGCAACGTGTATCTGCAGGATCCCGATGGACAGCTCGCGTGCCTGATCCGCTGCCGCGTCCAGAAGCTCGTTGGTCTGACTTGTGTACGCAGGACAGACGCGGAAGCTCAAGTTGGCCACGTGCTGCTCCTGATGGGTGTCGAGGCGCTCGAACGAGGCGAGCCCGACCACGCGCCTGTTCGGGTTTTCCAGGACGACACAGGCGCCCCTTCCGTTCTCGAGCCGCTTCCTCAGGGCCATGAAGTGGCTCTCATACCGCGTGTGTCGGAAGGTCTGAGTCATGTAGTCCTTGATGAGCCACCGTGGCTCGGGGTGGTTGAAGAGCGCGGCCGCGCGAGGAAGATCGGCCCAGGTCGAGAGTCGTGCACAGGCCTCACCGCAGAAGGAGAGGTAGGTGGCATCGAAGTCGCCGGCCTCGGTAGCGAGGTACCGCATCCCGTCTCCGATGTGGTACCAGAACCCGCTCTTCTCGTAGAGACCACCCGCTTGCGGGTTGGTCGTGCAGAGGTAGAGGGCCAGGCCTCCCCCGCTCTGGAAGTGCTCGATGAGGCGGGTCATCAGGGCCGAAGCGATGCCCTTCCGCCGGTGCCCCTCTGCGGTGGAAACGAACTCGACCAGGCCCACGTCACGGGTGTCAGTGGGCGTCCAGTAGCTGATGTAACCCACGACCTGCCCATCGAGCTCACCGACGACGTAAGGCGTGTAAAGCCAGGGCTTCAGCTCCCCCGCGAACAGCTCGTCCCGGACCGCGGACCACCAGCAGCCGACCTTGCCGGTATACTCAGGAAAAGGCGGCTCCGCGACACGGATCGTGAGCTTCTCACCGGTTTTCAGCGCCACGGTTTGTGCGGCCATCGATGCCCTCCACCTGGTTCGCTGCTCGTGAGAGACCGAACCTGCCTTCGACACAGGCCCACTCGAACAGGACCGTCACCGTATGATAAGGGTTCGACAAGAAGGGGTCAACTGGATCGTGGCGCGGAGACAGCCCCGACTGAGACCACAGAGGAAACGGCTTGAGGTACGCCGGGGCGAGGTTATCTTGAGGTTCAGCACATGGCCGGCGTGGTTGACACACAGATGGGGAGGACGGGGTGCAACCGAACTCGGGTGTGGATAAGCAGACCGGATGTGATTTACAGGACGAACGCGTGGCTCGAGGCGAATGGCCGATGCCCGCCCACGACAACGCGCTTACGGCCAGGGCAGAGCTTCCCTGTCGCATGCCTCGCGCCCCACGGGAGGTCTGGTCGTACGACCTGGGAATGACGCCGGCGGCGTGGGCCATGTGCGTGGACGTGGACGACGACGGGGAGGAAGAGGTCCTCTACGGAAGTCACCCGCTTTTCTGCACCGACCTGTCCGGGAGAGAGAAGTGGCGGGCCGATGCCGGCGAGATTGCCGCCATCGCCGACCTGGATGGAGATGGGCGCACCGAGATCGTTGCGGATGGACCCGTGATCGTCAGTGGGCGCAGCGGGGAGGTCTTGTGGAGCCGAACGGGTCCAGGAACCGTGGGGAGGCCCCGGATCCACGTGGACAGGTTCCTGCCAGGCCGGAAGGGGATGCAGATTGCGTGCGTGTCGCAGAAGTACGAGTACAACCAGGCGCAGATGTGGGCCTTCGATCGGGGATACGGAAGGGCGGAACGGGTCTGGGAGCGCGAGTTCAACAAAGGACCGGTCTACGCCCATGCGACGTCGAGCGCCGGCCGATACGATGCGGACAGGATGTGCGTGGCCACCGCGGTGCACGGCGGCATCGTGGCGCTGGATGCGGAGGACGGGTCCGACCTGTTCCGGTTCTACTGGGAGCCCCGGAAGGGCGAAGCGACCTGCCGGAACTACGGTGCCCTCTACGTGGGGACCTGGACGGAGACGGTACCGCCGAGTTCGTGATCCTGAACGATTCGATCTCCGTTCAGCTGGGCGTGTTCTCCCCGTCCCGTGGGGCCGTGGGAGCCGCGGCGAGCCAGGAGGCGTCCTGGCCGTCTCCCGATGTGGGCTACGGCGAGCTGGCCGTCTACCCGTCGGGACCCATGAGGTGGCGCCGGTACTTCGGATTCTGGTACCCTCACGGTGAGCACACCCTCCACCTCTCGCCCACGTCAGTGGCCGATGTCGATGGAGACGGCATCCCGGAGCTGATCGTGTCTGTGCACAGGGAGCGGTGGGACCTCAAGGTCTACGACATCCTCTCGGGCGAGGAGAAGCTGTCGGTGCCCGATCTGTACCTGCACGCGACTGTCGACCTGGACGGCGATGGCGTCGCGGAGATCGTTGCGGCAACCGAGCGGATACGCACGCCAAGGGAGTTCACCGAGCTTGTCATCGGGAGGAAGGTGGGTTCGGGGTGGGAGCGGCTGTACGAGGCCGAGGGATGCAGGCTGGAGCACGGGCCGAGCCCGATCTGGTCACCGGGGTTCTACGGACGGAACAAGGATCCCCGGGTCCCCGTCGTGCTCCAGGATGGGACAGGCAAGGAGCTGGTCCTGAGTCAGGACCTGTCGGGAACAGGACGCGCCGACGCGTTCCTGCTGGTGAGCGGTGGCCCCGGTGAGGAATGGGCTGTGCGTCGCATCACGCTCGACAGCCAGGATGGCGTGAGGATACTTGCCGCCGGCAGGGACAAGATTATTGCGTCTTGGTCCGACGGTACGATGCAGGTACTCGACCCGGAGGGCAGGGCCCTATCTTCGTGGAGGTGTGGCAGCCCGTTCGCAGGCGGCGTGGCGGTGGCCGACATCGACGGCGACGGTGCGAACGAGCTGGTCTTCTCGGACGCCAAACGGCATATCGTGGCCCTGTCGGCTCCCTCTGAGGGCACAAACGGACCCCGAGAGCTCTGGTCGACCGACGGATGGGGGATACCAGCGCCCCACACCTACGGCCCGATGCCGATCATTGCGGATCTCGACGGGGATGGGAAGAAGGCGGTCATCAGTGCGTGCGTGGGGGGCGACGGAGGGGTCGCCATCCAGGCGATCGACTACAGGGGACAGGCCAGATGGCGGACTCCCGTTCCCGGAGCGGTGGACACCCATCTGTATCCAAGCATCACCTGTGCGACCGTGGGGGACTTCGACGGCGACGGCCTCCCCGATGTGTACGTGTCTGGCCGCGTGGCAATGACGGGCAACGACGCCTCTCACAGCTTCGTTCTACGTGGCCGGGACGGTCTGCTTCTTTGGCACAACGACGCCTCGGACCCGAGCCTCGCGCTTCACACGCTGGGGCCGACGGCTCTTGCCACGGTGGCCGATGTGGATGGGGATGGTGCCGATGATGTACTCCTGGTCGCACTGGACATGTGCACCGCGCTCAACGGACGAGATGGCTCCTTCCTGCAGCCGCCCGTGATCGCCGGTGAGATCTGGAAGCAAGAGGCAAAGGACACGCAGTGGACGGCCTACGGCACACAGCTGCCTGTCGATCTTGATAGCGACGGTCGGGTGGAGGTGCTGATGTGTGCCTCCTGGGGTCAATGGGGTGCCTGGACGATGGACCGACGCCTGCTGTAGACGTTCGACCCCGGGCCGGAAGAGCATTCGCGGAGACATCCGGGGATCGCGGATGTGGACGGAGATGGTAGGCTGGAGATCGGCGTCCTGCACAACGGGGGCCACTTCAGGTGCTATGACGCAGCGACGGGGACGCTCAAGTGGGAGCTGGACGATGTACCCGGCGGCAGCGACGTGTTGACAGCCGACGTGGACGGCGATGGCCTGTGCGAATTCGTGTTGGGTGGAGATGCGCTGCTGGCAATCAAGGCGATGGGAGATCGGACCGGTGAGATCCTCTGGCAGCTTCCCCTGCCGCAAGGGTCCCTTACTCCAACCATCGCCGATGTGGACGGTGACGGGCGGTGCGAGATCGTTGTCGGGTGCGGCGACGGCGTGATGCGGGTGTTCAAGTAGGCCGACCCAATCGGGTCGAGACGCTTCGAGGAGCCTTGCAGTGGCCATCAGGAATCCTCACGTGATCGCATATGACCGGCTTCCCACCCAGTGGGCCGAGGGGCTGCCCCTGGGCAACGGTGGGCTCGGGGTGATGTGCTGGAGCGACGGCACCCATCTGCGATTCACGCTGGACAGCGCCGAGGCCTGGGATCTACGTGAGAAGGGCGGAGGGCTGGACTACAGCCAGCTGACCTATCCGAAGCTGCGGAAGTGGGTCGAGGAAGGGGACTTCGGCGCAATCGATGAGGCCGCCAAGCGGATGGGGGAACGCGACCCGCTCCGGCCGACCAAGGTCTACCTGGGAAGGATGGATCTCAGCGTGGCGTTCGACGCCGATTCAGAGCTGAGCCTACACCTTTCCGACGCATCGGTCGTCGGGTCCCTCCGACGAGAAGAGACGACGCACGCCCTTCACGCCTTCGTCCACAAGGAAAGGGATCTGTTCTGTTTGAGGCTAGATCCTTGGCCCGATGAAGCACCACTTAGCCTGCTGCCGTTCTATGAGACCAGCCCCGGTCTTGCGGAGTTGGGTCACCCGGCGCTCGAGATCGATGACACCAACGGACTGAAGGTGGCGGTCCAGCACATCCTTCCGGACCGGTATGTGGCCCTTTGCTGGAACACAGAGGGTCCAGAGGTGTTCGTGTCCTATGCCGAAGGTGATGACTCGAGCGCTGTCGTGGCGGCGGCTGTCGAGGGATACCCGAGTGAGGCCGGCGAGACCTACGACGCGCTGTTCGACGGACACTGCGAGGCGTGGGGAGGATTCTGGGGTGGTTCATCTGTTGCCCTCCCCGAGCGGGACGTGGAGTTCCTGTGGCACTTCGGTCTCTACGTACTCGCGAGCTGCGCGCGCGAGGGGCGCAATCCGCCGGGGCTGCAGGGGCTCTGGGCGATGGACGGACGCGTTCCGCCCTGGCGGGGAGATTACCACGCCGATATGAACGTCCAGGAGACCTTCTGGTCGGCCTGCCCGGCGAACCATCTCGAACTGATGGACGTCTGGCTTGACTTCGCGTATGAGTGCCTCCCTGCGGCCGAGGCGCTGACGCGCGATCTCTTCGGTACCGAGGGGGCCTTTCAGACCTGCTCGTTCCTGCCGGGCTACACCGTGCTGCTGGGCGGAGGGTGGCATCCGGTCGCGTTCGCGTGGAGCCACACGGGCTGGCTGGCGCACCTGGCCTGGCTCAGGTGGCGCTATAGCATGGATACGGATTGGCTGGGCCGCCGTGGATATCCCATCGTGGAATCGGCGTTCCGATTCTACGCAGCCAACCTGGAGGAGGACGGAGACGGCCGGTTCCACATCCCCCTTTCGAGTAGCCCGGAGTATTGCGGTCCGGACCCGGATGCCTGGTGCAGGGATCCGAATATCGACATCGCGTTGATCCGAAAGTGCTGCGACTGGATCCTGGAGATGGAGGAGGCGCTGGACGTGAAAGAGCTCTCGGACCGGGCAAGAGAGGTCCACGAGGCGCTGGTTGACTACCATCTGGTCTCTTTCGCTCCTCCGGCATCGTATGCGGGTTCGGTCACGCGGAAGGGACCCCGTGCATTGGGCCTCTGGGCGGACAAGCCGCTCGACTACTCGCACCGGCACCCCTCGCATCTGATGGCGATCCATCCGGCGATGGATCTGACCATCGAGGGATCGGAGGCGGATCGGGAGGTGGTCGAGGCGAGCATTGCCCAGTACCTGTCATTGGGCCAGTACTTTTGGGCCGGACACACCTACGTCCAGATGGCCAGCACGGCCGCCGTTGTGGGCAAGTCCGACCTGGCGTACGACTGCCTCTGCAGCTATCGCGACCGCTGGATCCTGCCCAACGGCATGCACCTCAACCGGGAGATCGGAGACAGGGGCACGTCGCACTTTGCGGGTGTGCCGGTGGACCTGATGAGCGAACAGGCGCCCTTCACCATCAACGAGATGTGCGGCGTCTCCTGCGGCATCAGTGACATGCTCGTGCAGGGATGGGGCGATTGCGTACGCGTCTTCCCGGCGGCCCCGGCCAAATGGCGTGATCTGCTATTCGTGGATCTGCTGACCGAGGGTGCCTTTACCGTCTCCGGTTTGATGCGCGACGGACAGGTCCGTTGGGTCGGGATCGTGGCGGGAGTGAACCGAGTCTGCAGGCTGAGAGATCCCTTCGAGGAAGAAGGC
>JASLMQ010000707.1 GCA_030746455.1 Candidatus Latescibacterota bacterium | reverse complement strand
ATTCCCGCGTCGATCGTGGTCTACATCGCCATGGCGCGGTTCGTGTGCGAGTCGGGCACGCTCTACCTCGGCATCCCCACCAGTCCACTCGACGTCGGCTTCCAGCTCCTGGGAACCGAAACCCTGTCGGCCCGGACCCTCACGGCGAGCTCCACGTCGCACGCCCTGCGGTGGTTCCTGTTCATGCCCGCGCTGTCTCAGGGCGCCAAGGCCGCGGATCGCATTCCCGCCTCCAAGCGCCCACTGATTCGGGTGCTGGTGCTGGGCCTGCTGGCCGCGCTTGCCGTCAACATTGGCCTGGTGCTGAAGCTGGGGTACACGCACGGGGCCTTCAACTTCACCGAATACCCTTTCACGCGCTACGCCCCGAGGTTATACGACAGCATCGTCACCCACTTCAAGTCGCCCGAGCCCGCGTCGTGGGAGCGGGTTTGCCTGTTCGGGGTCGGCGCCATCGTGATGGCCGTACTCACGGGTCTGCGCTACCGCCTGCCATGGTGGCCCATCCACCCCGTGGGGTTCGTCATCACCACCACGAGCATACTCCACGAGATCACGTCGCTTCTCATCGTCTGGCTGTTCAAGGCCATTGTGATCCGCGTTGGCGGCGTCCGCCTATACCGGTTCTTCCTGCCCCTGTTCTTTGGCATCGTGGTCGGGCGAGCCACCGGTGTCCTGGTCTCCTTCCTTGTGGACCTCATCTGGTTTCCCGGTGGGGGGCACGTTGCACACGGGTGGGCTTGATTCGAGGTGTCTCTCCGGCGCTTGCTCTGGTGGTTCGACCCGATCGTCCTGCCGACAGCTCAGGCGGGCCGCAATCGTATCACGCTCATTCCGTGAACGATCAGTCGCGGAATTGTGAAGCGAGCGTCGGCACCGTCCACCTCGCAGTCGATCGCCTCGGGCTCCCGCATCTCGGGATACCGCCACTCCATGCGCTCGAGGGCGTACCCATCGGGCAGGCGGCAGGTCGCCTGGATCTGGCCGACTGGAATCGGGGTCTCGATGGCCGCCTGCTCGTCCTGCAGGTAATTGATCCAATGGATCACGATGGCTCCATCGCTCTCAGGACGCCACGTCCGAACACGGACGTACCAGGGGGCGTCGGTCCGCAACCAAGGTCCACCGATGGCGCTGTGGAGCTCTTCGGCCACCGCCTGGCCCAGGTCATCCTCGGGCAGATGGTTGTAGACGGGCATTTCCGGATCTCCCTGCATGCGGATCCTGACCGTCTTCGGCTGCCAGTCGACACCGGCCAGGTGGATCACGCGGCCGGCTCCCGCTTCGGCCGTTGAAAGGTGGCCTCCGTTCTCTGGTGGCGTTCGCCAGTGTGCCATTCGGTCGAGTTCGTGGGGGGTGCCGTCGACATCCAGGGCGCCGCTGGTTCCGGTGAGCAGCAGGCATCCCCCCTTCACAACGAATTCGTCAAGGAGAGAAAGCTCCTCACGCGACAACCGCTTGATCTCCGGCAGGATGAGGGCCCGGTGGTTCCCGGCGCGCGCGCAGAGCTGCTCGTCGAGTAGCACGTCGAAGAGGACGTGTGCATCCTCCAGCCACTCCCCCACGCGCTTGAACGCGTCGACACAATCCAGTTCGCGCTCCCGCTCCTGACGGCGCGGATAGACGAGCCCTACCTGCGACCACGGCGTCGCCGGGTGCAGCAGGTTCTCCTGCTCGGCCAGGAACCGCTGGCATCGGATCACGGGGCCGTAGTAGTCCTCGGGCGCGACACGGGTCGTTTCCTCCTGTCCGGGCCTCGGGGGTCCTGCGTGGAAGGCCAGGGCCGCGCCCCCGTGCGCAGCAGCTTCGCCCGCCCACACCCGCCAGCGGCGGTAGTCATACTTGTTGACGACGAAGGGACGCCCACCACCGGCGGCGTGCATGAATCGCGACGGCAGACCCATATCGGCGATGTAGCCCTGCTCCAGTGAGCTGCCCCAGCGATAGGGCCCCTGGCTGTACCAGATATAGTCCTCATCACGCGCCCACAAGGGCGCGGGAAGGCCAGCGCGTTCGTCGTCGACGCGCAGGCCGTACTTATGGTACCACTGGGCCAGCCACAGGCCAGGCCGAAGCCCGCGACCGTGATCGATGAAGACCTCGTCGAAGACCTCCTTGCGACGGAGGGCCCCCGTCTGCCACACGATTCGGTCATACCGGCGCTTCAGGCCAGGATCGAGATCAGGCAGCGGCTCCAGCACGTCCTCCACCTCCTCCAGGTCACGTGTGCCGAACAAGGCCTGCAGGTCGTCGCCCCCTAATGAACCGTCCTGCTGTAAATGGCGACGAACATACTCGACACAGTGGGTGCAGCTGCAGAAGGATTCGTAGTTGTGGGTGGTGTTGAACCCGTCGAGTCCAAGGTTGATCCCCTTTGTGACCATGGACTCGAGAATCGCGACCCAATTTGGATTACAAATGCATCCCCTGTAGGTGAAGTAGGGTCGGCCCTCGATCGTGCGTGGGTCGGGCTGACCGGCGGCATCGGTCTGAACGGCAGCGTGCGCACCTTCGCAGGGGGCCGTCCCAAGTAGCTCGGGCGTCCACATGTGCTCCCACGTACGTCCGAAGAGCCCCAGTCCCTTGTGGTGGTCGCCGAAATGCATCGTCATCGACAGCTGCCCGACGACCACGGCGCCGGCCTCCTGAACCTGGGGTATCAGCTCGGCAGCGAGATCGAGATTGGGTTGGATACCGTACAGGGGCATGCCCGCCCATGAACGCTCGATCGACTCATCGTCGGCGAGGCTGTAGAAGTCGGGGCCGAAGTTGCCCATCTGCACGACCTGCACCTTGCCCCGCCGCACGTGGTCGACCACCTCGGCCGGAGGAGGCAGCGACCAGTACTCGATCAGGCGATTGAACCAGCGATCGGGTGCCATTGACTCTCTCCTGGGGATAGCATATGCGCATCGTCTATAGGACCGAGGAAAACGTGGTCCGCGCCTATGAGGGGAAGGAGCGGATCGGGCAGGTCACGGTTCCAGACATCGACTTCCAATGGGCCGACGGTGTTCACGTCCTGATGGCGGGGATCAGCGGCGTTGGCACGCAGGAGGCCTACCGGAGAAGGGGCATTGCCGCCGCGATGATGGAGGAGGCGGTGGCCTTCTCCACCCGCGAGGGATATGCCAGCTCGGGAATCACCACCGCCCACGGCAGCGTAGCCAGGAGGCTCTACAGCCGGGCCGGCTACACGACACTGTTCTGTCCGGGTTGCTACCGGAAGCGGCTCGGCACGGGGGCGATGCCGGACGTGAGCGGCATCTCGATCAGGCGATTCGTAGACGGAGACGCTGAGTCCCTGGTTTCGCTCTTCGAGGAGACCTACAGTCCGTTCTTCGGACTCCGAAGGAAGACCGCGTCCGGCTGGCAGCGCTACAGGCAGGAGATACTCGAGCAGAACCCGGATCGGATCGCCGTGGCGGAGGGCAGGGACGGGATCCTGGGATGGTCGGGGAATTTCGACCAGTGGGTGGGCCTGGTGTCCGAGGTTTGGGTCAAGCCGTGTGCCAACCGCGAGGAAATCGCTCAGGCCCTGCTGTCCCATCTGGAAGGCCGGATGATCGCCGATGGCCTCGACGAGGCCCATCTCTGGGCTTCACCCGACGACGTCTTCACCGCCGGCCTCGCAGGCCGAAACGGCTACGCCTTCTCGGAGCAGAGGGTCTTCATGCTCCGCATCCTCGATCTTCCCGTCCTCCTGCGCGAGCTCCTCCCCCTGTACAATCGGCGCGCGACCGATCCCCTTCCCTGGCAAGGCTCCCTGGAGCTG
>JASLMQ010000706.1 GCA_030746455.1 Candidatus Latescibacterota bacterium | reverse complement strand
AGGTTCCGCCTCGGGCCCAGGCCTGGATCCTTCATGCCTCCCTTTGTGAGCCAACGCCCGGGCCTTCCTCCACCTGGATATGCCCTTCTTTCGTGTCTTTCGTGTCTTTCGTGGTGACCGGGTTCTGTCGAATCAAGGCTAACCCTCAGCCCCGAACTGCTGCCACAGAGCCGCGACGTCCTCGAACATGGCATCCGTATCGGCGAACGGCCGACAGATGAGCCGTGCGCGCGCCCCGACCGGCTTCCCGGCGATCAGTTCGGCCCCGTAGGACCAGTCGTGCGCCGTGTCCCACCCGTGGTACTGGCCCGCGAGATACCGGGTCCGATCAGGATCACAGAGGAAGACCAGCGCGAGTCCGGATTTCGGGTCCCGGCCACCAGGATCGGCTCTGAGTAAGGTCTCTCCTCCACGTCCACCGGGAGCTCCGGATAGGCCTCCGGAATCATGTTGCGCATCGAAGCATCGCGCATCACACCGAAGATCCGGCCCACGTGGCCGCGGTTGGCCAGCCTCTTCCAGTCTCGGGAGCCGTCCTCGTTTGCGAGGGGCACCCAGGTCTCCTCGAGTGCCTCGCACACGTAAGACGCGAAGAAGAGCTCGAAGCCCGGTACGTCCATCCCGGGTACGATCTCCACCCCAAGATCGACGGCATCCTCGCAGACGGAATAGGTCAGCATCAGCTCGAGCGAGAACTCCGGCTCCCGTGGGAACCGGACCCGCACCGACCCGCCGGCCAGCTCGTGCTCCGTCTTCCGCCCGGCAGACAGCGCGCGCGGGATCATCGTCCGCTTCGATCCGGGACGAATGTAGTATTCGGCGTTGAGGAAGGCATTCTCGGGCCTCACGAGATCGACCGGGTAGTGCCGGTGCGCAAGACCGGATATCCCGTGGTAATGGGAGAACGGGCGCACATTCCCGAAGAGGGTTCCCGTGTCGAACTCATACGCGTCGATGACCTCCCTCCACTTCATCGCCTCCGCTCCCTCTATGACGCAGACCCGATCTCCCCCCTCAGGTCCAGTTCGTACTCGATGTTGTTGTTCGCCGTCCTCCTGGCGATCGTGAACCCGCACGACTCGTATGTGTGCTGGGCCGGAACGAAGAACGCCTCATCCGTCGTCGTCACACATGCCCTGCGTATGCCTCTCTCTCCGAACCGCCGCAGGACCTCCAGGATCTGCGCCTTCCCCCACCCCTCGCCCTGATGCTCGGGCACGATGCAGTTCCAGCCGATCAGTCCCCGCTCCGGGCCCGGCCGGGAATCGAACGACGCCATCCCGATCGGTTCCCCGTCCAGACACGTGACGAACGTGCACGCACCGACCGTCTCCGGGTGATCGGTCACCTCCCGATCGAACGCCCGGATGTTCGCCTCGAGGCCCGGATTCCAGAGGGGCGCCCACGCCTCGCGTAACAGGCGCAAGACAGTACCGGGTGGGTGCTCGAGCGATGGCGTGAAGACGATGGGCATACGCGATGCGAGGCCATTCTACCATGCAGCCAGCGAGAAGACCGCCCGCCGCACGCAGAAGTTGTCGCTCCCGGAGAACACCATCCAGCAGGTCAGGCCGTCCTCGCTCATCCACTTGGTCGGGAAGTGGCCCAGGTCGCCCGGCCCCACATCCCATCGATCGGTGAAGAAGACGGTGGTCCAGGGCCCCCAAGGCTCTGGCGCGTCGTACAGCCCGAATCCCCCCTCGAAGCGGGTATCGCTGTCGCCCTGGGAGATCTGCTGCCACCACAGGTACCGCTGGAGACCCGCGTTGTAGCTGATCGACGACCGCCGGCACTGGTTCAGGTTCGTGAAGACTGCGCCCCGGTCCGCGATGTCCTCGGACCACACGGGATTGCCTCCATCCTCCACCTTCACGAAGAACGTGTACTGGGATCGATCCTGCACGGCCGCTTGCGGTACGCGCATCAGTACGAACCGGTCGGACGTCTCGTAGGCGCTCGGATTGTCGTGCGAGACAATGTAGACGTACTCGTCCCGCGCCCCGTCGGAGTTCCGCCCATAGGTGATGAAGGTCGGATGTCCGAACTCCGCAAAGCACCAGTCGGCCCAGGTCCAGGACCGGGCGTGGTCGGTCGACCACCCCAGGCGCGATGTGCGGCCCTCACGGTCGGCGTTGCGAATCCAGATGTAGAGGATCCCGTCCACCATGAGCATGCCGCTCGCCTTCTCGCCCTTCGGCCCTGGGCCGAGGCGCTCGCCGTCGGACCGGACGTTCATCCCCACGAAGTCCTCCGGGCCTCCCGTCACCACGCAATACCCCAGGCTCAGCTTGTCGGGCAGATCGGGCTCGAACCCGTAGCCGTCCCCATAGGCCGTGTACAGATGGTCGTCGTCGGCCCAGGTGAGCGGCCAGTTGTCGCTGCCGTCCTTGCGTCTGCCGCCCATGGCAAGCCGCCTCACCTGGCTCGGCGGGTCCCACGCCACCGAGGCGATCGCCGAGCTGGCGGGATAGGGCGGCCTTAGAGCGAAGCTGTCCAGGACCGCGTCAAAAAGGTACTCCAACACCCCGGACCAGTGTCCTCGGTCCAGCTCCTCGCTGTTGATGGGTGAGCCATTGCGCACGATCACGAGACCCCGGCTGGGGACGACCAGAAGGACCTGGTTGCCGGCGCCGGCGCCGCCGAAGGCGTCGGACGGCACGTTCCTCCAGACGCGATCGTGGTTGGTCCACCATCCCAATCCCGATCCGGGCTTGGGATTTCCCTCCTCACGAGCAGCCAGGGGCAGCGGCATCCCCGCATAGGTCGTGATCTCACGAACGACGGCGGGACCGATCAGCTGTCGCCCCTCCCAGGCGCCGTTCTGAAGCAGGCACTGGCCGATGCGGGCCGCTGCTCGCGCCGTGAACGAGCCGCCTCCCCAGCTTGCCACCAGAGGCAGTCCGTCTACCTCGTAGGTCTGGTTGTAACCGATCGAACCGTCCGCGTCCCCCAGCCCGAGCGGCGTGAACAGACGTTCCTCGAGATAGGTGCGTACGTCACCCCACCGGGTTCCCTGCAGGGAGGCAGTAACGCAGTAGGTGAGCATGCCCAGACCCGGGTTGCTATAGTCGTAGGCCGAACCGGGCTCGAAGATCACAGGCGCCAGGTCGCGCGCTACCGTGAGCGGGTCCGGCTCGCCGGTCACCTTCTCCGTCCGCGTCCCGCGCCAGAAGACGCCCTTCCAGCCGGGGAGGGACATGTGGTGGTCGGTGAGCGTATGCCCCTCGGCCAGTGCCCGGAGCCGATCCTCATCCGACAGCTCTGCGTTCTCGATCCCCGACGTGTGGGTAGCCAGGTGCCGGATCGTGATCCTGGACTTGAGAGGGTCATCGCGCCACTGGGGCACGTACTCGCAGGCGAGATCGTCGGGATCGATCAGACGGTCGTCCATCGCCAGACCGAGGGACAGTCCGCCTACGAGAGCCTTGGAAAGCGAGGCGGTGTAGTGCGCCTTGTCCGCGGACCAGTCGTCCGCGTAGCGTTCGAACACGAGGCTGCCATGTCTGGCCACTGCGAAAGTTTCGGTCCCTCGCGACGCCAGGCCTTCCCACGCGGCCTCGAGGCGCTCGAGATCCATGCCACAATCTTCCGGAGATGCAGTACTCCAGGGCAACGGGTCGGGCATATCTGTGGGTTCCCCTCTGGTGCGTGTCACGCAACAGGATTCGGGGCACGGGAGACCCGTGCCCCTATCTGCCTTCCCTCCGTGATCCCTGCTACTATCTGCCTTGCGCTCGGGCCTGGCACTCAGCGCCGCCCTTGACCACCATCCTCCCACCTACCCACGCCTCTCCCCCAGTTGTCCTGCTTCTCTCTATGTTCTCGGTCCCCTCTGCCTGCCCCTCGACCTGTCCGCCGAAGCACCGCCAGGTGCGTAGGTGGAAGCGGCGTTTCGCTGCCCCGAAGTGGGGTGGTCCAGGCTCTTGACTTCTACATCGCCTACGCGCCTCTCAAGATGAAGCCGCCCGACCTCTTGTCCCGCTCCAGCTTGAGGAATCCCCGCGACTGGGCATCCTCGAGCAGTTCCCCAAAGGAGCGGAAGCCATAGGTGGCCTCGCTGAACCCCGGTTTCTGGCGCTTGAGTGTCTGCTTGATCATCGACCCCCAGATCAGCTCCTCACCGCCGCGCTCCTCCAGCAGGTCTTCGTAGGTCTCGACGACCAGGTGACAGGCCTCCTGCTTCTTGTCCTCCGCGCTCTGAGCACCCTTTCCCTTCTTCGCCTTCTTCGTCTTCTTTGCGCCCTTCGCTGCCGGCTTCTTCGCGCGAGCCTTCTTGCGCTCCACGAGGTCGTCGTAGTAGATGAACTCGTCGCAGTTGGCCATCAGCAGATCTGAGGTCGAGTTCTTCACTCCCACGCCGATCACGGTCTTGTCGTTCTCGCGCAACTTGCTCACCAGAGGCGAGAAATCGGAGTCCCCGCTGATGACCACGAAGGTGTCGACGTGCTCCTTGGTGTAGCACAGGTCCAGCGCGTCTACGACCATGCGGATGTCCGCCGAGTTCTTGCCCGACTGTCGCACGTGGGGGATCTCGATCAGCTCGAAGGAGGCCTCGTGCATGGAGGGCTTGAACTCCTTGTACCTCGCCCAGTCGCAGTAGGCCTTCTTCACCACGATGTTGCCCTTCAGCAGGAGGCGTTCCAGCACCTTGCCGATGTCGAACTCGGCGTAGTTCGCATCCCGCACCCCCAGTGCGATGTTCTCGAAATCGCAGAAGAGGGCCATAGATCTCGTTTCGGCGCTGTCGGTCATGGGTCCAGCTCCTTGTATGGTGCGAGTAACGGGGACGGTCGCTCCCCTACCTCCCTCGGCGCTTGACTTCATCCAGTAGCGCGGACAACTCCCTCACGATCTCGGGATGGTCTCGGTACCGATTCTCTCGTTCCGAAATGTCCTCTTCGAGGTTGAACAGCTCCCCGGGATCGTCGTGCTCCGAGTATCGCCGCTGGTCCTTGAGCCACTGGGGCTCCTGGTTCTCGTCGCCGCTCGGCGCGTCGATGAAGACCCAGCATCCCTTCCGGATGGCGAACCGGCCCGTGCTGCTGTGGTGCACGGCGAACGACCGGACGGCGACGTCCTTGCCCTGGAGCAGCGGCAGGATGCTCACACTGTCGTCCGCGGCTCCGAACGGGAGCTCGGCGTCGAGCAGGTCGGCGCATGTGCCCATGAGATCCGCCAGGACCGTGAGTTGGCCGCACTGGCTGCCGGCCGGAATCACCCCGGGCAAGCGTGCGATGAAGGGAACGCGGTGTCCTCCCTCCCACGTGTCCCGCTTGAGTCCCCGGAGGTGCGCCATGCTGGTGTGTCCGTGTTCCCGGATCCGTTCGTAGGCAGTCTTCTCGGGGCCGTTGTCGCTGGTGAAGATCAGAAGCGTGTTGTCTGCGATGCCTCGCCGCTCCAGAGCGGCCATCACCTCGCCGACGCACCAGTCCACCTCGCACACGTAGTCGCCGTAGGCGCCGGCACCGCTCATCCCCTCGAACTCCGGGAGCGGCGCGATCGGGGTGTGGGGTGCGGTCAACGGGAAGTACAGAAAGAAGGGCTCTTCCGTCGACTCCTCGATGACGCGGACCGCGCGGCGCGTGATCTCGGGCATCACCTGCTCGAGCGTCCACCCCGGCGCCATGGCCCCGGGGCAGCCGAACATCTCGTCGGGCTTCTCCTCTGCCGGCTGGGCTACCAGCCGGTCCTGCTCGAACCACGTGTACGGTGGGAAGTTGGGCACGTCTTCGCCGAAGTAGGTGTCGAAGCCACAGTCGATCGGCCCGCCGCGCATCGGCTTCGTGTAGTCGATGTTCTTACCCAACGTGTGACGAAGGGTTGCGTCGTACACGCCATACTCGGCGCCCCGGTCGGCCGGCTGCCCGTCGAGCGTTGCCCAGTCCCACCCCAGATGCCACTTGCCCACGCAGGCCGTCCGATATCCATTGCGGCGCAGGAACTCGGCCACGGTGAGGTCGCTCGGCCCGATCAGGGGAGGATCCCACGGCCACAGCACGCCCTTCTTCAGCCGCGTGCGCCAGGCATACCGTCCCGTGAGCACCGCGTACCGGCTCGGGCTGCACACGCTGGAGGGGGCGTGGGCATCGGTGAACCGCATGCCTCCAGCGGCCAGCCGATCCAGATTGGGGGTGGGGATCTTGGAATCGGGGTTGTTGCACCCCATGTCCCCATAGCCCATGTCATCGGCCAGGATGTAGATGATGTTGGGTCTCGTCACGGGCGGCCTCTCAGCTCCCAACCTGAGTCTTCCTGCGCACGACATCCTACCGGAAGAGACCGGTCTTCCGGGAAGGCTTGGACTTCGTCTTCCGATCCCGCAGCCAGAACAGGAGCGGGGGCAGGTAGAAGAATGCGGTCACGACAAGGGTCAGGACCGCAGCCACGATTCTCAAGGCCATGCTTGCCTCCCTTCACGACACCGTACGCGAGGAGTGCCTCCGGTCAGGTTTCCCCCACCAGCTCCTGCACTGCCGCGAGAAGCTCGTGGAGTCTGGCGGGCTTGAGGAAGACCCGATCGACTCCCAGTGCACCCACTGTATCCGTCGCGCGGCTCAGGTAGGCGGTCAGCACGATGATCCGTGTCTCGGGGGCCTCTCTCCTGAGCACCTCCACGACCTGGCTGCCCGACATCCTCGGCATGGCCAGATCGACGATCACCAGGTCGCAGGGATTCTCCCTGAAGCGCTCGAGGCCCTCCACGCCGTCGCCGGCCTCGGCAACGTCGTGCCCGTCGGACTGGATCAGGTCTCGGATCAGAGTACGGATCGTCTCATCGTCGTCGATCACCAAAATGCTGGACACGAGGCATCTCCCTTTCGGGGCCCGGCTAGAGGCCTCCTCGTTCAGCGGCTGCTCTGCGTCCCCTCCTCGACCCCTCCGGCTACGAGGGCGTCCCGAAGCCCCTTCGGCGCCCGGATCCACAGCTCGAAGCACTGCACGGCTTCGTCGGTTTGATCGCCCAGGATCGGCCGGAGCCGCTCTCTGAGCTCCGGCGTGTTGATCAGCCGAAGGTGTTTGCCCTTCCCCCGCTTCACGTCTTTTCGAACTTGCGTGGGGGTCTCGCCGTAGAGCTCGGCAATGGAGACGTGAAGGGCTTTGGAGATCTTCTCGACGTGCTCGGCTCGCATCCGCCGCTGGCCCGTCTCGAGCAGCGCGTAGGCCGACGCGGAAACCCCGATCTCCTGAGCCACATCCTTGGCGAGGACGCCCTTGGCCTTTCTAAGGGCCCGTATTCGCTGGTAGATCTGCATGGGGGTGCGTCTCACTCCTTGTGAAGGTTGGGGGTTTGCAGGATGCAAATCGATATAGACAAGTAGGAGGTATTTGTCAAGGGAATTGGGATACCTTCGCTCCTGGATCCCGGCCCCCCTGTCCCCTACTTCTTCTTCTTGGCGTAGGTGTGCCCACTCATGATCTCCCGCACCTCCGCGGCACTCTTGGCCTTCTGCAGCGCTCCGATCCTGGCCTCTTCCTCCTTCTGCAGGGCCTTCACGTTCTTCAGCACCGCCTTGAGCTTGTCCGCAGGGAACTTGCAGGCCCCGTTCTCATCCATGTGGATGATCTCGCCCGGGCTCACATCCATCCCGCCGACGGTCACGGGAACGTTCACGCCGTGCACAGCCATCGCTCCGTGACCCGCGGTCACCCCGCTCAGCATATACTGGAACTCCATCGGCCGGATCTCGTCGATGTCCCTCGAAGGACCGTTGGAAATGGCGCCCACGCACCCCACGGCCTTCATCATCGAGGTCATGTTCCCGCCTGACAGCCCGACCTTGCCGGCGATCTCGGGCGGGAACTTTTGCTGGAACACCAGGATCGTGGGCTTCTTCGATGCGTCCAGGGCATCCACCACATCCATGAAGGTGAGGCCGCTGTAATTGGGATCCGGAAGCCCGAACACGCACGTCACCGCGTAGCCCGCCAGCCGCCCCAGCTCGGGATACATGCAGCGAATCGTCTGGTCGGTGTACCAGTTCTCGGTCCACGGGTTGTAGAGCCCCAGGCACAGAGGATTCCCGGGGTAGGTCGCCACGACGTTGGTGATCGAGGGCGTATCGAATCCCTTCAGTGCCACCAGCATCTGTTTTTCGCTTTGTTTCGCCATCGCAGACCTCCTGGTTGGTTGTCCTTTGGTCTATCTCTGGTTGGAAGCCAGGTCCGGGCCCTGTCCAGATGCCCAATCGATCTTCACACGATCGACCTCGCCATCCGGCCTGTGGATCCGCAGGGTCCACACATCCCCGCGCTTCGTGACCTTCGCCGAGACCTCCGCGGTCACCCGATCCGACCCGAAGGGATAGATGATGTAGCCCGTTCGGAAGGGCAGCTTCGCCCGCTTCTTGTAGATCGCCACAGGCGCGGGCACGTCCTGTCCGCTGAGCGCCAACCAGCCCTGGACGGGATCGTTCTGTCCGCACACCAGGCGCGGCGTCATCCGAACCAGCGGCAAGATCTCGATATTGGGGGCTCTCATCCGTCCCGTGCGCACGGCCCTCGTCACCGGGTCGATCAGTACGCGAAAGGGCATGAAGTGGAAGAGCGCTTCGTACACGTGATGTCCTTCGCCCAGCAGCTCGTCGAAGACGATGAAGTAGTCGGGCTTCACGAACATCACGGCCCTGCGGTGGCGGACCTCGGCGTCGAGCCCTGCGTAGGGCCCGTCGAACGTGGCCACCGCCACATCGCGCGCGGCATCGGAGCGCCAGACCGTGCGCTCGCGTGCGCTCTCCACCCATTCCGGGATGCTCTGGACGCGACGTTCCTGGCCGCAGCCGTCGACGAGCACCGTGTTGTGGGCCTCGGTGGTTCGGTAGAAGGTCGTCCACGGGTTCGGGTAGTACGACGTGATGCCCGGATCGACGATGAACGGCGTCCCATAGGCATACACGTCGATGCTGAGCATGTCCTCGTGCTGATGGAACCGACCGAACGGGCCGCCCTCGAACAGCAGGTAGCGCGCATCGAGGTCCCACCCGCTCCGCATCGCGAAGTACCCCGAGTCCTGCCGCGCGGCAGACGTGTACTCGGGCGGCTCGCCCTCCTGACCTTCCGTTCCAACCCACACGGCGGCGGCGTTGCCCAGCAGTCGGCCAGGATCGGTCAGCGCGGCCCGGTACTTGGCATCGGTGCTTCCCGCGTCGGAGACCGACGGGCGGGAGAAGTCGGGCCTTCCGATGGACACGCACCAGTCGTACATCCGCCGAATGCCGCCCTCCAGCTCGGGGTCGAGTGGTCGGTCGAACTTGCGCGCCACCTTCAGCGCGTCCAGGAACCACGAGGCGATGGCCATCTGGTAGCCCGGCGTGAGCTCGTAGGAGGCCCCGTCCGGAAGGACCTGGACCTCCATATCGTCCAGCAGACGCCGCGCCCCCTCGGTACGCCAGTCTTCCGACTCCGCGAACTCCGGGAATGAGCAACCCGAGGCAAAGATGGCCCGGCCCTCGGAGATCGTC
>JASLMQ010000705.1 GCA_030746455.1 Candidatus Latescibacterota bacterium | reverse complement strand
AGAAACCGGGCCCCGCTGGAAGCGGATAGGGAAGAGTAGTGGTTCGTCGATGGCACCCCTTATAGGTACCGGAGATCACCCGAAGATTGCCTCCCCGTCCTTCGCACCCCGCGTCAGAAAGGAACGACGAAACGCCGCCCCTGCAAAGCAGAAATCCCCCCCTTCCCCATCGAGAGGGAATAGCGCTTGACAAAGGGTTAGGTTCTGCCATGAGTTAGGGTTGTATCGTGACCCCACGAGGGCCGGCCATGCTTGGGCCAGCAATGGAGGATCGGGGAAAGATGATAAGGTTAGTTGCAGTTCTCGGGTTCGTGTTCTTGGGCCTCTCACAGGAGGCCATGGCAGAGGATGTGATCCACCTCGCCTCGATCGAATACCCGCCGTACACAGGCGAGGCCCAGCAACACGGTGGGTTCATCAACCGGATCGTCCGGGAGGCGTACGCGAAGGTCGGCTATCAGGTCAACGTCCGCTACTACCCGTGGGCAAGGGCGACGGCATTGGCCAGGAAGGGCGGTGTCGATGGCTTGGTGCCCATCTGGAAGCGGGAGGACCGGAAGGAATGGCTGTACTTTTCCGACCCAATGCCCGCCTGCGAGGTGGTCTTTTTCAAGCGAAAGGACCTCGACATTGTCTTCGACGGGAAGGACTATCTCGCGCTGAAACCGTACAGGATCGGGACAGGGATGGACTACGCGGATCCGGAGGGGTTCGAACGGGTGCGCGAGCAACTGCATGTCCAGACGGTCAAGGAGGATATCCAGAATCTGGGCAAGCTTGTGGCTGGACGGCTCGACCTCGTGATCATGGACAGATTTGTCGGAAAGCACTTGTTGGAGACCCAGATAGCCGAGTCGGCTGGCGAATTCGACTATTTGCAGCCCTCTCTCTCGATCGAGCCAAACCACGTTGGGATCTCTCGGAAGACCCCTCAGGCGCGGAAGAAGCTCGAGTACTTCAACCGAGATCTGGCCCTGCTGGAGAAGGAGGGACGGATACAGGCCATCCTGAAGGAACACCAATCCGCGAGGTGATCTGGCGCGGTAGGCCAACCAGGGAGGCCATCCGGCGGTGCCCATCCAACTCGACAGCGTGTTCCCCGGTGGGAACATCATCGTCGACGACATCAGCGGAGACAGGGTACGACTCCACCAGGACCTACGCGACACGCAGTACGACTGGTTCTACTGGTGCTTCAGAGCTCGTGGCGCGGGAGGCCGAACGGTCCACTTCGAGTTCACCACGAGCCGGGCGCTGGGCGCCCGGGGGCCGGCTGCCTCGCTCGACGGAGGCCTAACCTGGCAGTGGCTGGGAAGCGAGGCGGTCGACGGGAACGCCTTCTCGTACAGCTTCCCAGAGGATGCCTCCGAGGTCAGGCTGAGCTTCGCGATGCCTTACCAGGAATCCAATTGGCTACGGTTCCTGGACACGCTGGATTGCACAACAGCCTCGCGCCACAAGCTTTGTTCCACGACAAAGGCCCGCGACGTCGACTACATGCTGCTGGGTCGTCCCGAATCGGAACCGCAGCACAGGGCCGCCATCACCTGCAGGCATCACTGCTGCGAGATGATGGTGAACTACACCCTTGAGGGTTTGATCCGGTGGGTCGCAAGCGGATACGAAGACGAGTCCAAGTGGCTGCGGAATCGCGTCCAGTTCCTGCTGGTTCCCTTCGTGGACAAGGACGGCGTCGAAGACGGAGACCAGGGGAAGGGGCGGCGGCCTCGGGACCACGGTAGAGACTATGAAGGCGAGAGTCTCTATGCGACCACGGGGGCAATTCGGGATCTGGTCCCCAGCTGGGGGAACGACAGGCTCCATGTCGGTCTCGATCTGCACTGCCCGCACATTTCGGGCGGGACCAACGAGGTGATCTACCAGGTCGGCTCTCGCCACGAACACATGTCACAGCAACAGGTGCGCTTCTCGCAGATTCTGGAGTCCGTCGCCAGCGGCCCCCTTCCGTTTCTGGCAGCCGATTTCATGCCCTTCGGCACCTCGTGGAACACCGCGGAGAACTATCGCGACGGAAGAAGCTTCGCGGGCTGGGTCGCCGAGCTTCCGGGTGTCGCACTGGGCACGTCCATAGAGCTTCCCTACGCAACCGCCCGAGGCGCGGAGGTGAAGCAGGCATCTGCGCGCGGTTTCGGAAAGGACCTGGGAATGGCCCTGGCCACCTACCTGCAGGCGCTCCCTTAGCCGGAGATCCGTTGGTGGACACCCTCATCGAATCCATAGAGGACCGCCTGTTCACGGCGCAGGACACCGTGTGTCTCGACCGGGCCCGTCTGGCCACAGAGGCCTATGCGGAGCAAGAGGGCAAGCCGGGGCCCCTCCTGCGCGCGGCTGCCTTCCGCCATATCCTGAGACACATGACGCTCGACCTCCGCTCGAATCCCGTCTTCGCCGGAAACACCTCGTCCGCCCTGCGCGCGTGGATGCTCGTCCCGGAATTCGGCCTCAGCGTGAACAGCCAGATTGCGATCGAGCACTCCGAGCTGGAGGGATTCCTGGAGGGGAAGATCCCGGAGGAGATCCGGTCCTTCTGGAAGGAACGTGAGTTCGGCGGCATCGCGGGTGTCGGTCACATGAGCCTGGACTTCGATCTTGTCGTCAACCGAGGCCTGATCGATGTCCTGGAGCGCATCGGTGAGAACCGGTCTTCGGGTCCTCCCGAAAGCCGAGTCTACCGCGAGGCAATGGCGATCAGCTGCGAGGCCGTCATCGAATGGGCCGGTCGATTTTCGGCGGAGGCCGAGCGGGCTGCCGCCGAAAGCGACGATCCCCTTGAGATCTCCTGTCTGAATCGCGTCGCCGAGGCCTGCAGGCGCGTGCCCGCCCGGCCGGCGAGAGACTTGTTCGAAGGCCTTCAGGCCATTGCACTGGTCCACCTCGCCAGTGTACTCGAGGGGCAGGGCCTGTCCATGTCGATCGGCCTTCCCGATCGCGCCCTGGCGCGCTTCGGCCCCGAAGTGGAACAGAACCCGGAACAGGCCGTTGCTCTGGTCCGGGCATTTCTCCTCAAGATCGCGTCGAACAGCTTCCAGGGCCGCGGATCCAAGACCCAGCCGATCACAGTCGGCGGCGCACACCTTCGGGGTGACGTCTGCAATGCCGTGACCCACGCGTTCCTCGACGCGTTCGACCGGACACCGGTGAGCGACCCGCACCTCTTCGTGCGTTGGCACAATGGACTCGATCAATCGGTATGGGACAAGGGGCTGGCCATGCTGTCGCGCGGCCGCTCCATGCCGCTGCTGATCAACGACCATCAGGTCGTGCCCGGCCTGATAGAGGCCGGCGTGGCCCCGGAGGATGCGTGGGACTACTGCATCGTCGGCTGCAACGAGCTCGGGATCCCCGGTCGCTGCTGCCAATCGGGATTCTCCGAGGGAACCGGGTTTGACGACCTGAAGGTCCTGGATCAGATCCTTCGATCCTCGAACGAAGAGAAAGTGAGTACGGTCACGATCCTGGATGGCTATGAGCAGCGCGTGCGCGAGCTCGTGATGCAGGGGGTCGCCTCTCGGCGGGCGAGCCTGGACGAGATGGTCGATAGGGTGCCGTTCCCGTTCTGCAGCGCCTGCTGCAGATCGTGCGTCGAGTCCGGCCAGGACCTCCTGCACGGCATGCCCTACACCGATATCTACGGTCTGTTCATCCGGGGAACCGCCAACGCCGTCAACGCCCTGGCCGCATTTGAGCACCTCACGGTAGAAGAGGGTCCGTACACGCTCTCCGAGCTCATCGAAGGGGTCGACGCCGGCGATGCGGACGTGCTCAGTGCCATTGGCGGCGCGCCGAAATGGGGGAACGACGACGACAGGGCCGACCGGTTCGGCCTGGAGCTGAACGCCCGTCGTGATCGCGCCCTGCGTGAGGTCGCCGCGGAATGCGACATCCCTCCCTTCGCCGTATGTCACGTGGTTCGATCCCTCCATTTCCTCGACGGACAGTCCATCCCCGCCACGCTGGACGGCCGGGAGGCGGGCTCCCCCGTCGGAGACAGTGTCGGAGCCGTCCTTGGCACACAGGGGGAAGGCCCAACGGCGATGCTCAACAGCGTGCTCAAGCTCGATGCGGCCCGGTGGTTCTCGGGGATCTACAACCTAAACCTCACGCTTCCCGGCGGTCCGCAGTCGGACCTGAAGGTGATTCGACCCCTCGCGGAGGCCTTCTTCCGTGAGGGCGACCAGGAGTTGCAGATCAGCGTGCTGGATGCCACCACGCTGCGGGAGGCGCAGCGCGACCCGGATAGCTACCGCGACCTGGTCGTTCGTGTCGCCGGACTCAACGCCCGCTTCGTGGAATTGTCCGCCCTCGAGCAGGAGCAGCTGATCCACAGAGCGGAAGCGGCGTCAGGAGAGGCAAGTAAGCTATGAGGCATAAAGAGGCAACGGCGCGTTGGGACGTGCGTCCCTGGGGATGTCCGATGGTCAAGGTCGCCGACTTCAACGGCGACGGCAGGAGCGAGGTGCTCTTCCTCCAGAGCGCAGGGGCACACGCGAACGAAGCCTTCGATCCGCGGTCAGACATCAACGCCGGCTACAAGACCGGTGCGGAAGACCAGGATCTCTTCTGCATGACCCTTGTCGATCGCGACGGACGCATGATCTGGCAGGTGGGCGAGCCGTGGGACCTCGGCCGCCCGTTCTCGTGGAACGGCCACTACTCCGAGTTCTGCGACGTCGTGGACCTCGATGCCGACGGACGCGTCGAGTTCATGTTCGTACATCAGGACCAGCTGCGCGTCTACGACGGCGAGACCGGTGAGCTGCGCCACAGCCGCATGATGCCAAATTCGGGATTCGGCGCCTTCGTTCGGGCCGTCAAGATCGACGGTTCCGGCAACCACCACGTGTTCGCAAAGAGCGGAACGAGTTCGCGCACCCACAGCTACGGCAACCCCAGCCTGCTGATGGACCACCAGCTCAACACCGTGTGGGAGGAAGACGACGTACCCGGAGCTGGTCACTTCGGCAACTACGGCGATATCGACGGAGACGGCCTGCACGAGCTGGTCATCGGATTCTGTCTCTACGACAACGATCTCACACGCCTCTGGTCGCACGCGCCCCTGTCTCCGGACGACCACCTCGATGGCTCCGCGATCGCCGATGCCGACGGGAAGGGCAACTTCGTCATCGCCATGGCGCACGACGGGCACGACGCGTCCGTTCACAACGTCGACGGCACGGTCCGTTTCCGCGTACCCATGCACCATTGCCAGAACGTCACCGCAGTGAAGCTGTTCGATGACCTGCCGGGGCAGCAGCTTGTCTTCATAGACAAAGCGACAGGCCCCTCGGAGGAGAGGCACGCGGTCATCACGGACGGCCATGGCCGGATCATCTCCAAGCACCGCAGCCCGGGCTACTATTCGGTCGTAGACTGGCCGTCCGAACACGGTCCCAACAGCCTCATCCGTGTCGAGCGGCCCTACCCGCTCGACGGTGAGCACCGGGTCGTCTGGGTAGATCCCATGGGGAAGGAGCTTGCCCGTCTCGAAGCCAGGTCCAGCTTCGCCGATCACATCGCTCGTGCCCGCCTCGACCCCCGCTCCGACCATGCGATGTACCACGGCGCAACGCTGACCCCTTCTGTGGGTGACCTGGACGGCGATGGCACGGATGAGCTGTTGATCACCGACCGCGACACCGTTTGGATCTTCAACGCGCCTTGACCCTCAGGTGACACAGAGCCGTGGAGGCTCGAGCAGACCATTGAAGCCCTGTGGTAGCAACGGGTCGTCGGCAAGCATCTCTTCCACGGCATGGGCAAGCACGACCTCACCGATCCCCTGGACCCGGCGAAGGATCCGTTCGCCGAGGTGCGGCCGCAGCTCCATCGGCTCATCGAGGTTCTCTCCCAGGCGCTGGCAGCCGGCTTCCGGTTCACCTTGTATGAAGACCATAGCAGGATGTCCTTCGACCTGTCGGATATCCTCAAGTGGTCGAAGCGCGATCTCGATGACGGCGGGATCGATTTCACATCGTCCTACCCGGATGCCTGTGGCTATTCCAGGAACTACCGGGGGAGTCAGCTCAAGCAGAACTTCCAGTACATCACAAGCCACCTTCCCGACCGAAGAGACGATCCAACACTCGCGCCATGCACGTCCGAGCACGACTGGAGAACCGTGTCCGAGCTGAACGCGTGGATCTCGTGCGGCGGAGACGATCACACCCAGGTGGTGCTCTGGGTCAGCAGAACGGCTTCCGTCTTCAACGACTGCACCGATTGCCTGCCCCTGGGTTCGCTTCAGGTCTTCTCACGGAACGT
>JASLMQ010000704.1 GCA_030746455.1 Candidatus Latescibacterota bacterium | reverse complement strand
ACGCAGGAGGCAGGATTCGACGGGGTCCAGATCCATGCCGCCCACGGATACCTGCTCAGCGGCTACCTGACGGCCTCTGAGAACAAACGGACCGACCGCTATGGCGAGGGACCCGAGGGACGTCGCCGCCTCCTGATCGAGATCGCGACACGGATGCGCGAGACGCTTGGGTCCACCTATCCCATCCACTGCAAGCTCGGAGCCGTCGACGGACGGGACAACTCGATTCCGATCGAGGAATCGGTCGACACGGCCCGGGAGCTTCAGCAGGCCGGCGTTGATGCCATCGAGGTCTCCGCGACCTTCTCGGGCGACTACGCCCACGCAGCCGCGGAGGGGATCGACACCGCGTCAAAGGAGGCCTACTTCGAGACGCAGGCGACGGCCATCAAGCAAGCCGTCGACATACCGGTGATCCTCGTGGGCGGACTCCGCTCGCTCTCGGTGATGAAGAAGGCGGTGGACGACGGCCTCTGCGACCTGATTTCCATGTGTCGGCCGTTCATACACGAACCCGACATCGTGAACAAGCTGGCGGCCGGCGTCACCGACCGGGCCGCCTGCACCTCCTGCAACGACTGCTACCATCCTGACGGGTTCCGGTGCCCCCATCTGCGGGAGACAACGGATGGATGACAGGCCCAACATCCTCCTCTTCGTGACCGAGCAGCATCGGGGAGACTGCCTCGGGATAGAGGACCATCCGGTCCTCATGACCCCGAACATGGATGCCATCGCGGGGGCGGGGGCCCGCTTCACGCGCGCCTACACGACCGTCCCCAGCTGCATCGCCGCCAGACGCTCGCTGCTGTCAGGCCAGTTCCCGCGTATCCACGGCATGGTGGGCTACCGCGAAGGCGTCGAGTGGGACATCGAGGATACGCTCCCCGCCGCGCTCACCCGGGCCGGATACCAGACCACCTGGGTGGGGCGCAACATGCACCAGTACCCACCCGAGAAGCACTTCGGTTTCGAGAAGGTCGTGAACCAGGGACACCGCGGCCGCAATGACTACCAGAGCTTCCTCCAGAGACACCGGCCCGATGACTGCGAGGGCCCCTATGGCACGGGGGTCATGCACAACGACTGGACCGCTCGGCCCTGGCATCTCCACGAGGACTTCCATCCCACCAACTGGACCATCCGAGAGGCGTTACGGTTTCTCGATGAACGCGATCCCACCCGACCGTTCTTCCTGGTGGTCTCCTTCCTGGCCTCGCACCCACCCCTGGTGCCGCCCGCCTTCTACCTGGAGCGCTACATTCGCACGGGAGTTCCCGATCCCGTCATCGGTGACTGGGCAACGCCGCCCCCGAATGGCGGCAAGGGCATGTCTGTCGACTCACGCGATGTGGACCTTCGCGGAGAGGCTCTGCTGTGCGCCCGGGCGGGCTACTACGGCCTGCTCAACCACCTGGACGACCAGATCCGTCGGCTCCTGAGTCCCGTGATGGGTGTCGACCGGAAGACGGGCGGCAACACCGTCGTCATGCTCACGAGCGACCACGGCGAGATGCTGGGCGACCATTACCGGTGGGCCAAAACGGTGCCCTACGAGGGATCGGCGCGAATCCCGATGGTGATCCGCGCGCCCGAACGCTTCGGGATCCGGCCGGGCACGGCGGTCGACGCCCCCGTCTGCCTGGAAGACGTGATGCCCACCCTTCTCGATCTGACAGGTACGCCCATTCCCGACGGCGTGGATGGCCGCAGCCTGCTTCCTCTTTTGCGCGGCGAGGCCGAGTCCTCGCGCGAGTTCCTGCATATCGAACACGCCCCGATGCACCAGACCCTCACGGACGGACGCGAGAAATTCGTCTGGTATGTTGCCGACGGTCGCGAGCAGTTCTTTCGCCTCAGCGATGATCCATTGGAGTGCCGCAATCTCATCGAGGAACCGGCTGAAGCTGACCGAGTGGCCCACTGGCGCCGCCTGCTCATCGAGGAGCTCGAGGGTCGTCCGGAGGGCTTC
>JASLMQ010000703.1 GCA_030746455.1 Candidatus Latescibacterota bacterium | reverse complement strand
GCGGCGGACACCCTACAGCGATATGCCCAGCCTCTCCCAGACCGACTCTCCGTCCTTGATCTCGGCCGCCTTCAGATGCGAAGGGGTGCCTCGGGCCCATCTCCAGGCCTCAGGGTTCTGCTATTGGATTGACGTAATCCTGGAAGTTGCCTACCATTGGAGCAGGCCCGTGCGGGACGGCGCACGGCCCCGCGGGGCCCGCCACAGATCGGTATGGTGGCACGGCAGCGCACCCCCGCAGATACGGAGAGAGGTGACGCGATGGTACCCTGGATCTTCGTGCACAATCCCCTGGAGCGCTGGCTGGACGACTACCCGCGCATCTTCGACGCGTGGGAGGCGGGAGGGGTGGGCGGCATCGTGGTGGGACGGATGTGGCTCAGGAACGAGGCCGGCATGCCGTTGTGGGGGGACACCCTCACCCCCTCGTTTGCGGCGGACCCAAAGGTGTACGCCGCGTTCGGCATCAAGCCGCCCCCGGAAACGGCCCGCACCCCCGAGAGGGAGAAGCAGCTCCACGCGCTCCTCGACAACGCCGCCTCCCGAGGCTGGCACATCATGATCTTCGACTCCAGAGACGGGCTCCGGCTGCTCTACCAGCGGGGCCAGGGTACCACCAGCGGCCTAGCCGAGGAGGAGGACCCTTTCGGGGCCATCGAGGTGGCCGCCGGGGTGCACGACCTGGCCAGTGCCTATCCCCAGGCCCACGGCGTCATCCTGGACCAGCCCGGTGAGACCTTCTACGAACTTGCCTTCCATCGGGGTAAGGCCCTACTGGAACTGGACGGTCGCATGCGGCACCGCCTGGAAGCCATCGGCGCCGATGTGGAGCGCGTTGCCCGCGGCACGGCGCACCTGAACGAGCGTTTCCACAACCTGACTCCGGATCTGGTGCGCTACCACGCGTCCGGCGGCATGCTGGGGGCACTGAACCTGTTCGACCTGAACGAGGATGCCCTGTACTGGCTGCGCGCCCGCCGCGAAGCGGCGCGGGGGTTCATGCGCGCCGTGCACGCGCAGATGCAGAGAGTGGGAGGGAAGGTGGAGCTGGGGGGCATTCCGCGCACCGCCGCTTTCTCGTCACTGACCGGGCACGAATTTGGCGAGATGGCGGAGTACTTCGACTACGTCTTCCCCAAGCACTACTTCTGGCACCGCGGGAATGACGGCCTCTACGGCACCATGGCGCGCTGGGTGCAGCAGGTCCTGGACTGGAACCCGACCCTGTTGGAGGCAGACGGCTTCGCCGTGGTCAAGGCCTTCCTGGGGCTGGAGCTTCCCGGGGTGCAGACCCTGGCGGACATGGAACTGGGGTTCCCCGAGGAGTTCTACTCGGAGCTGGTGTACAACGAGACGCGCCGAGCGCTGGAGGCCATCGGGGATGTGAACAAGGTGATCGCCTGGGTGTCGACGGGGCGCCGTCCGCACGGGGGCGAGCCCATGACCGCCCGCGACCTGCACGGCATCCTGACCGCCTCCGAGCAGGCCGGCCTGCAGCGCTTCCTGTTCCAGCCGGACCCTGATCTGAGCGCCCCCGAATGGAGCGTGATCTCCGACCTGTGCGGCAAGCGCTGGCACCCGAGCCGCGACGGGTACTGGCCCTCGGACTCCAGCAGGCCCGACGCGTTCAGCAGGTAGGCATGCGCCCGTTGCGAACGACACGTAAGGGAGACTTGACCATTTGTTGCCATCCTGGTCCTGTCTTCTCGCGTTTCCTCGGGTCTCTGATCTGCCCCTGCGAGCGCATGATGCTGTTGCTGGCATTGGGTGCCCGTCAGTGTCAGTAGTAGCCTGGGCAGAAGACTCTCTCTGGAGCCACTATGCGGAGGCCCCGTGCAGACTGACGACCTGACAGCAGATCGATCCGTGTTAGACAGCCGTTAGATGAAGCGAAACAAGGGGTCACGGCCTATTGCCGTAACCCCTTGTTATTTACTGGTCGGAGCGACTGGATTTGAACCAGCGACCCCTATCACCCCAAGATAGTGCGCTACCGGGCTGCGCCACGCTCCGACCGGAATGGGGTGCCCCTGCAAAATCGCACCCAAATTACCCGATTTTCCCCTTGCCGTCAAGAAGAAACCGAAGGACGGTCACAAGTCCTCCGGCATCAGCACAAACGCAATCATCCCCGCATCTACATCCGAACGAACGACGGTAGCGGGATGACCTCCTCCTTCTCCTCCACGATGTCCTTCTCTGCTGCCAAAGGGCCGGTCATGCGGTGTTCCAGGTCCTCGATGATCTCCCTCATATACCGCAGACGAAGCTCGGCCACCTCCTCTTCCGCCCGAATCTCCTCCTGTCGTTCGCGCTCCTCCCTCAGCCGTTGACGAGCCCGCTCGAGATCGGAACGGACCACGTTCAGGCGCCTCTCCAAACGTCTACCGCCCACCGCCGTGTAGTACTTCACTCCAATGACAATCAAGCCCAGCAGGACAACAAGATAGATCATCGACCGGCCCTCTCGTCGACCGGATGCTGACTATGGGTTTGCTGGGGGAGTCCTTCGCCTGGGAACTCGGGGCGGAATATGGCCGGACGAGAGAGGGAGGGTCCGGCCGCCAGATAGGGTGCTTCGGGTCTAGAACGCGCGAGGCGGAGGTCCGCCGTCGGATACGACGACCTCCTCCGCGTCGGCATCCTCCTTGGTGGTCAGCCGGATCTGTATGTCCTCGATCACTTCCTTCATCCGCGTCACGCGCTCGAGATAGAGCTCCTCTTCTGACTTGATGCCGTTGTACTTCTCCTGGGTCTCCTGAAGCTTCTCCTTGGCCATCTGGAGATCTTCCTTCACCTTCTCAAGGCGACGCTCCAGCTTGCGCATCTCGACGGCCGTGTAGTACTTCACGACGACGACGATGAGCAGGGTGAAGAGGACCCAGTAGTGCACGACCGGCCTCCCGGGGTGACGACGGCGGGAAAGCAGACGGGGGCCCAGGACCCATTCCGCCCGGAAAACGGCCCGGGCAGATGAATCCACGAGGCCTGAAATGCAGAACCTCCAACTGGTTAACTAAAGATAAACTCAAACAACTGCAAAGTCAACACACAATCCCGGATCCGGGCAACCGGGCGTGGGCCTGTCCCCTCATTCGGGGGACGGTCCATAGTACCGCGAGCTGAAGTATCTGCCACTGAGGGACTTCAGCAGGATGTTCACCACGGCGGCGGCGGGAATGGCGATCACCATCCCGAGGAAGCCCCAGAAGTGCGCCGAAAAGACCAGGGCGAACATCACCCACGCGGGATGGAGCCCCACCCGACTGCCCAGAAGCTTCGGAGAGAGAAAATTCCCCTCGATGAGCTGAACAGCAGCGAACACCACGACAACCTTTCCCACCCCGAACAACGGATCGGCATCGAGGAGCGTGATCAACGAGGCCACTACCAGGGAAATCGCCACGCCCACGAAGGGGATCAGGCTAAGAAGGCCCGCCATCGCGCCCAGGATGACGGCATAGCGGATGCCGAGAATCGCCAGACCCAGCGCGGTCAACGCGGCGATGAATCCACACACCACGATCTGCCCGCGTATGTACTGGCCAAGGACGTGATCCACCCGTCTTACGAGTTCGGAGGTCGACTCGGTGTGACGAGGGGGCATGCACTTCACCAGGACCGCCTTGATCCGGTCGTAGTCCTTCAGCACATAGTAGGTCACGAACGGTATCATCAGCAGGTTCAGCAGGGCTGCCACCCCGGAGGTCAACCCCTTCAGGGCCGAAGTGATCTTCGTGGCGATACTGCTACCGATTTCGGGCAGCTGGTCCATGACCCACTGCTGGATCTCACCGGCGGGCACCGTGTAGCCGTAGGCCTCCACCCGTGCCAGCAGCCAGTCGTAGACCCCCATCAGTGCCCGTCCGTAGCCGGGCAGCCGCGCCACCAGCTCGCCGACCTCGGCGATCAGGACGGGTACGATGAGGATGCCGATGCCAAATAGCCCCCCCAGCACAAGGAGCGCAAGGATGGCGATGGCCAGCGTGCGTGAGATCCGTCGCTCCAGAATCCCGATGAGGGGTTCGAGCAGATAGGCCAGAACGAAGGAGGCGACGAACGGCCAGAGCAAGCCGGCCAGCTCGGAGAGGACCCAGGCGAGGAACAGCAGGACGGACACGACGCCGATCCCGGCTTCGAATCGGACGCCCCGTCGGGTCAGCAGCAACAGGACCACCAGGGTGGCCCCCACCAGAACGGGGGACAGCTCATTCCTCAGCACATAGAGGAACACCGCCAGAAACACCAGGATGGCCACGCGGAAGAACGGCCGGTCGCCTCCCCACGGGCGCGACTCTCTGGCGGCCTCTTCGGTGCCGGCACCGGCTGCTGGTGTGCCCGTCTCACCGTCGTCTTTTTCCATTGCCACCTACCTCCCCGTGCTCAGGAAGCTCTCGCTCTGCAGGTCGACATCGAAGAACCGGAGGAACCGGCGAGGCCTCGTGGGACTCCTGTACTCCCCGATGAGCTCGGGGATACCGTCGCCGTCCACATCCGCATACCCTACCTTGCTCCCAAAGCCCTCGGTAAAACGCCACTCCACCCTGCGGTAGGATGCATCCAGCACGAAGCCCGTGTTCAGCGCGATCTCCTGGATGCCGTCGTCATCCAGATCGCCCACGGCAATGCTCTCGGCCGCCAGCCCGGGCTCACTGTTCCACTCCACGAAGAGATGCTTGCAGTCGTAGACGAAGAGCCTGGACACCTGGGCCTCGCGCTCCCGCTCCCGCTCCTCTTGACTGCCTCCCCGGGTCACCGGGATGTATCCGGTCACGTCCGGAGTGGCCTCGCCACAGAACACGAGCTCCAGCTGCGGGTCGTCGTCCACATCGGATACCACCATCGCCGATATGGTCTCGTACTCCTCTTCCCCGCTCCGCCAGATGAGCCGGTAGTCGCTCGCCCTGAAGAATGCGATGTCGCCGAACTCCGAGTAGGCCACGATCTCGAGCCCGCCATCGGCATCGATGTCGGCCACGAAGACCTCGGCGACCGAGGACTTTAGGGGTATGCTCACCCACTCCTCCCGGAATCGGCCCTTCTGGAACCTCACGGCATGGACCTGGCCCTGTCGGTCTCCGTAGATGATTCGGCGGTCCTCCCCGTCTTCTGATGCGATGGTGCACACACCGTGCATCTCGTCGACGTTCCCGCCGAACGAGATCTCCTTGATGTCCATCCACCGATACCATCCCAGCTCTCCCCCGAACACCGGTGGGGAGCCGATCAGCACCAGAGCGATCCCGACGAGCAATCCTGTGCGGATGTCCATGGTCGTCCTCACGTGTGGCCTACCGGCCTAGAAGATGCTGAAATCGAAGTAGCGCTTCGGATTTTCCTTCACGTCCGACACCAGGCTGTCCAGGGAGGTCAGCGTCCGACGCAGGTCCCTGTAGAGGCCCTCGTCGTTCAGGAGCAGCCCGAGGGTGCCCTTCCCGTCACGAAGCTTGCCCGCCACATCTCTCACGTCCTGCAGCGTCTCCCTAAGCGAGACCGATGCGGCTTCCCACCCCTCCACGGTGGCCGACAGCCGCCCGGTGGTTTGCCGCAGATTTTCGACCGCCTCGGCCACCTTCTCCCGGTTGTCGTCCACCACCCCGCTCACCCCCGAGGAAGCGGCGTTCAGACTGTCGAGGGTCCTGGCGATCACGGCCCGGTTCTCCTCCAGGATCGACTGGAGGGTCGCGGTGGAGGTGTCCATCTGGGTCAGGATCGTTTCGATGCGAGTCAGGTTTTCGGGGGTAGCCATCACGTCCACGGCCCGCCTGAGGTGGTTGGCGATGTCTGCGGCGTTGGCCGTCAGCTCGGCCAGCCCGCCGGCCGCAATGCCCTCCACCCGGTCTTCGTGGGCGTAGACCGCGTTCGCCGATCCCATTTCAACCTCGACCATCTGCTCGCCCATCATTCCGACGCCCTTCAGGTATATCCTTGAATCTCTTGGGAGGCCGCGGATGTCCTCGAAGCCGATGACCACCCGGGGCCTGCCCTCCTCCAACCTGACCTCGAGCACCTTGCCGACCTTCACCCCTCTCACCGTGACGGAGTCGCCTCGCTTCAACCCGCTCACCGTATCGAAGGCGACCACAAGCTTGTAACCACCCGCCGCACCGGCGAACCGCTCTGAGAGCACCATGCTCCCGATTACCAGAATGACCAGAGCCGCAAAGACAACGGCACCCAGGATGACCTCACGCTCACGCGACCTCATCTTCTCCCCCCCGCTCACCGGCAACAAAGAGCTGGTATGCGGCGCTTTTCTGGATCTCCTCCCGCGTCCCGCTGGCAGCCTCCCTGCCATCCTGGATCAGCGTGATCTGGTCCGACACGCGGAGCGTCAGCGGGATGTCGTGCGTCACCACCACCGACGTGATGTCCAGGTCTCGCTGCAGCTTGAGTATGAGCTCACCTACCACGTTCGCCGTTCTGGGATCCAGGCCGGTTGTCGGCTCATCGTATAGGACGATGTCGGGCGACAGGGCGATCGCCCGCGCGAGTGCCGCCCGTTTCCGCATTCCGCCCGACAGGTCCACAGGCATCATATCCTTGGAACCAGGCAGCTCGACCTCCTCGAGGCACTCCTCCACCTTGGCCACGATCGCCGCCTCAGGCGTACGCGTGTGCATACGAAGTCCGAAGGCCACATTCTCCATCACCGTCATCGAATCGAACAAAGCCGACGACTGGAAAAGGACGCCGATCCGCTTTCGAAGCTCGAGCAGCTCTTTGTGCTTGATGCTGTTCATATCGTGACCGTCGACGACCACACGGCCTGCGTCGGCCTGAAGGACCCCTATGACGTGTTTGAGCGTCACGCTCTTCCCACAGCCACTGGGGCCCAGGATCGTGGTCACCTGGCCCCACGGAACCTGCAGGTTCAGGCCGTTCAGCACCTCGTTGTCGTCGAACGCCTTGTGCACATCCTCAAACTGGATCGCGAAGCCATTCCGTTCCATATCGTCCTGCGCCGTA
>JASLMQ010000702.1 GCA_030746455.1 Candidatus Latescibacterota bacterium | reverse complement strand
GGATCGGGCGTGTGGTCGATCTGCCGACTGAGCTGCAGACGGTGGAGTCGGAGACCCGCGTGCGCGTGCTCGAGGTGGCGTTCGAAGATGGAACCCGTGCGGTGATCCCTCGAGCAAATGTAGAATTGATAGAAGAATAGGGGTGGGGACGGGAGGGAAATGCCAAATGAAAAATCTCCAATGTAAAATGCAAGAAGGGAGAGGCCTATGAGATGGCTGATCGTCTTGCTGGTGTTCCTCACCGTGGCGACCGAAGCGCCGGCGCAGCAGATTCGGCCGCCCGGCGAGGTAGAAGCCTTCGACACGCCGAACGACGCAGGGAAGAGCATCACGGTTACCTGGCGTCGATCCGATGCGGTACCATCCGGCGCCAGGTACCGGATCGTGGTCGGCGAATCTCCCCACGGTCCTTTCCACATCGCCGCGGAGGTGGGTGCCTCGGGCAGCCTGAAGTCGGGAGCACCCGCCATCTTCGGCCACAATGCCGAGAACAGCGAATACCACTTCACTCACATCACCGTGTACACCATCGCCGGAGAAGAGGCGAAGACCGATTCTCTGGAGGACCACCAGCCCTACTACGTGCGGGTGGACGTTGTCACCGAGACAGACGTTGTCGTGGGAGAAGCGATCGAGGAGGCCTCCGCCCACGGCAACCTCTTCAACGGGGCGAAGCTGAACAACTTTATCCTGGCCGTGGTGTTTTCGGCCATCATCCTGATTTACATCGGCGTGGCCAGGCGACGGGACCTGCATATCCGGCGTATCGCCGGCCTGGAGGCTCTGGACGAGGCCCTGGGCCGCGCCACGGAGATGGGCAAGCCCGTGCTGTTCGCCCACGGGCTGCACGGTATGGAGAGCGTGTCGACCATTGCGGCCGTCAACATCCTCAGCCGTGTGGCCCGCCGAACGGCGGAGTACGACAGCACCCTTCGGGTGGTCAACTACGATCCCGTGGTGATGGCCGTGAGCCAGGAGGTGGTGAAGGAGTCTTACCTGGATGCGGGCCGTCCGGACGCCTTCGACCCGGACTGCATCTTCCTTGCCGCCACCGAGCAATTCAGCTACGCCGCCGCCGTGGAGGGCATAATGGTTCGGGAGCGGCCTGCGGCCAACATACTGATGGGCTACTTCTACGCGGAGTCCTTGCTTCTGGCCGAGACCGGGGCTGCCACCGGGGCGATCCAGATCGCCGGTACCGATTCGTACACCCAGCTCCCTTTCTTCGTCACCACGTGCGACTACACGCTGATGGGCGAGGAACTCTACGCGGCCAGCGCCTATCTGTCCCGCGAGCCGAGATTGCTTGGCAGCCTGAAGGGACAGGACGTGGGTAAAGCCGTGCTGATCATCGTGCTGGTACTGGGCACCCTTCTGGCCACGCTGGGTCAGCCGGCTCTCACGCACATCTTCACTTCCTATTGATAGAGCGGGGGATAGCCAATGCTTTTCATGAGACGTACGCTTCCGCTGATGATCGCCTTCGCCATGGGCGTGATCGGGATTGCGGTCTACTACATACCGCACGGCGCAGCTCAGGGCACGGAGGAGGCACTGTCCCGGTGGCTCCGGATCATCTATGCGTTCGCTTTCTTCCTGGGCCTGGTCAGTCTGTTGAACCTGCATTGGAGACGTGTGAGACGGCGTCAGGCAGGGTGGGGTTACAGCCTGGTCGTGTACATCAGCTTCGGCCTGATGTGTTTTTTCGTGCTCTACAACGACGGACACGGACCTCTGGCCACACAGGCCCGTTCGGGCGGGTACGGCTGGCTGTTCCAGCACGTGCAGGTTCCGGCCGGAGCTACCATGTTCTCCCTCCTAGCGTTCTTCATCGCCTCCGCGGCATACCGCACCTTCCGAGCCCGGACCACCGAGGCAGCCATCCTCCTGGTGGCGGCTGTTGTGGTGATGCTCGGGCGGGTGCCCATCGGGGCCTACATCTCGGATCTGATCCCCCAGGCGGCCCAGTGGCTGATGGCCGTTCCCAACCTCGCCGCCAAGCGGGGCATCCTGCTCGGTGTCAGCCTGGGGGCCATCGCCACCTCGCTGCGGATCATCTTCGGCATCGAGCGTGCCTATCTCGGGGGAGGTGAGGGATGACTGAGCGTCTGATGAATCTCGATCGCCGGATCATCTTCCTGTTCGTTTTCCTCGGGGTGACGATTCCGCTCCTGACCGATTTCAGGTTCCCGATCAAGGCCACGTCGAACGTTCGGGCCATTCATAGCGAAATCGAGCGGGTGGCGGCGGAGAATGGCACGGTACTCGTGTCGTTCGACTACGGGCCCGGCTCGGAACCCGAGCTTCAGCCGATGGCGCTCTCTCTGCTGCGCCATTGCTTCAGCAGGAACGTGAAGGTGGTGGCCATGTGCCTCTGGCCCGATGCGCCCGGACTGGCCCAGGAGGCCCTGGACACGGCGTCGGAGGAATTCGGGAAGACCTACGGCGTGGACTACGCGTTCCTGGGGTACAAGCCGGGAACCTTCAGCGTGATTATCAACATGGGACAGAACTTCCGGAGCGCCTTTGCGCGTGACGCGCGGGGGAATCCCACAGACAGTCTGGCGGTGACTCGCGAGATCCTGACGCTGAGGGATTTCAGTTTCGTTTTCGATATCGCAGCCGGCGCTTCCATCGACGGGTGGTGGATTCCCTTCGGCCAGGAGAAGTACAAGTTCTCCCTGGGCGCAGGGTGCACGGCCGTGATGGCCCCCGACCTCTTCCCCTTTCTGCAATCGAAGCAGCTCGCGGGGCTTGTGGGCGGCCTGGCGGGAGCTGCCGAGTACGAGACACTGATCGGCAGGGCCGGAACGGCGACCGATGGGATGAGGCCGCAGTCTGTGACCCACCTGATCATTATCGCCTTCATCGTGCTGGGCAACGCGATGTACTTCCTCCAGCGCCGAGCGTCCAGACGTGCTGCTGCAGAAGGGAGGGATGCCACATGAATCGCGATTCGATCCTCTTCGCGGGGTTCATCCTCCTCTTTGCCATCGTCAACGGTGTGCTGCTGGCATCCGGGGCGGCTCCGGTCAGCTGGGACGGCCTGGGAGTGATCGTCGCCGCGGGCCTGACGCTGGCGCTCTACAGCTTCCTCTATCAGGACAACCCTCTGTTCAAGCTAGCCGAGCACGTGTACGTGGGGATAGCGGCGGGGTACACGTTCGGCCAGATCTGGTACCCGACACTCTACGGCGAGATCGTGGGGCCCCTCTTGGGCGCCGGTCCCGACCCCAGGGGGATGGACTGGTGGCTGATTGCACCTACGCTGCTCGGGATCCTGATGCTGACCCGTTTCTCGCGCCGAATCGGCTGGCTCAGCCGGATCGCCTTCGCGTTCGTCGTTGGCCTGGGTGCAGGCCTCACCATACCCAGGTTCATCTCCGCCAACATACTCGCTCAGGTCAGACCGTCTCTCAGCCCCATCACGTGGAGCATGGAGGGACTGGGCCTGGTGGTGATCCTGGCCGGTGTGGTGAGCGTGCTGATCTACTTCTTCTTCTCCGTGGAGCATACGGGCCCGGTGGGCGTGGTTTCACGGGTCGGCATCTGGTTTCTCATGGTGTCATTTGGCGCCTCTTTCGGCTACACCATTATGGGCCGTCTCTCGCTTCTCATCGGACGGGTGGGATTCCTGCTCGAGGAATGGCTCCGGCTCGATCTGCCCCTCTTCTGAGGCAGTTGGCGGACCCCGCCGAGGTAAAGGCGGAACGTAAGCGGAGGTCGGGAGTCCAACCAACGGTCCGGCCCCCAGTGCGGCAGAGACGGCGGTGCTATGGGTGATCCTCTCCTCACGGTCAGCGATCTGAAAACCTACTTCCACACCGAAGGCGGTGTGGCCAGGGCCGTGGACGGGGTGTCTTTCGTCCTCCACGAGGGCGAGACACTGGGTCTGGTGGGTGAGTCGGGGTGCGGAAAGAGCGTGACCTCGCTCTCTGTGATGCGTCTCATACCCGAGCCCCCAGGGGAGATCGTCTCGGGGTCGATCGAATTCAGAGGGCGCAACCTGCTGGACCTGACCGATGCGGAAATGCGCGATGTCCGGGGTAATGACATAGCCATGGTCTTTCAGGAGCCGATGACCAGCCTGAATCCGGTCTTTACATGCGGCTTCCAGATCGACGAGGCGGTGATGCTCCACCAGGGCACGGACAGGCGTGCCGCCCGTGAAAAGACCGTTGAGATGCTGCAGCGGGTGGGCATTCCTGATCCTGAACAGCGGGCCGACGAGTATCCACACCAGCTCTCCGGCGGCATGCGCCAGCGCGTGATGATCGCGATGGCGCTTTCGTGCAATCCGGACCTGCTGATCGCCGACGAACCCACGACCGCCCTGGACGTGACCATTCAGGCACAGATTCTGGATTTGTTGCAGCAGCTCCAGGAGTCTTTCGGCATGGCGGTGCTGATGATCACGCACGATCTGGGCGTGATCGCTGAGGTGGCAGACCGGGTCGCGGTGATGTACGCCGGCAAGATCGTCGAAGCGGCGACCGCGTCGGAGGTCTTCGCGCGTCCCCGGCATCCCTATACCCTCGGCCTGATGGCGTCGATACCCAAGCTCGGAGCGCGTCAGGAGCGGCTGCCCGTGATCCCGGGAACGGTACCAGACGCCACGCGATTCCCGAGTGCGTGTCGGTTTGCCCCACGTTGCGCTCAGGTCGAGCCGATCTGCCGAAGCAGAGCACCGAAGTTGTTGGAGATCGACGAGGGATGCGCGGTGGCCTGCTGGATGGCCGACGGATACCCGGCCGATCCCCCGTACGAACCGGAGCCGCGTTGAACCATGCCCAAGCCCTTGCTCGAGGTGCACGATCTGAAGAAGCATTTCCCCGTCACACGGGGGATCTTCTCACGCACGGCGGGGCATGTGAGGGCCGTTGATGGCGTCTCCCTGACGCTGGTGGAGGGTGAAACCCTGGGGCTGGTGGGGGAGTCAGGGTGCGGGAAGACCACTGTAGGCCGGACGATCCTTCGCCTGATCGA
>JASLMQ010000701.1 GCA_030746455.1 Candidatus Latescibacterota bacterium | reverse complement strand
TGATGGAGAACCGTGGCGGAGACTCCGACGGCGTCCTGTCGTCACAGTTCGCATTGATGATGGTGCCGTCACGGGAGGGCGACCCACAGACGGTTTCGGCGCGACTCATTGCGGACGATGTGACAAGCGGCGTGCTGGCGGTGGAGGTGGTGCTGGACGGGCGGACCGACATCATCGTGTCGACGATGGACCAGGAGGAACGACAGTTCGGCGCGGTCACCGTGGCGGGACAGTTCGCGTTCGCGTCACTCGATGACGACGGACGTGCGACTCAGGGCTACCTGCTCAACGGTAGCAGGATGGCGTGCGGTGATCTGGAAATCCGCTTGCCGGAATCCGCGACGACGGTGAAGGTAGAAAGGATCGAGGACAGGACCTTCCACCTGGCCGAATCACTGGCACCCGATGCCGTTGCCGCCGGCTTCTATGTGCTGGCGGGACGCGATCCACAGACGGGATTCGAGGTGGAGTCCGTGACGGGAGACGCGATCACCGTGCGGGACTACCCGGCGATTCCCTGTGAAGAGGTTACGGTGTTGAACTCGCGATGGGTGGAGCGATAGAGAAGGCCGTGAGACGTCAGACGGCCTCCTTTGCGCGGTGCTGTGCTTCGTGGTGGGGGAACCATGCCTAGGTACGTGACCGTTGGGGCCGCGCAGTTCGGCCCCGTAGCCCGCAGCGAATCTCGGGCCCAAGTCGTTGACCGCCTGCTGACCTTGCTGCACGAGGGCCACGTCCGGGGATGCGACCTAGTCGTCTTCACTGAGGTGGCGCTGACCGCCTTCTTCCCCCACTGGTACATGGAAGACCAGGAGGAGATCGACGCGTATTTCGAGCGCGAGATGCCGGGTCCGGAGACCCGGCGGCTGTTCGAAGAGGCCAGGCGCCTGGGGGTGGGCTTCCACCTGGGCTATTCCGAGCTGGCGGAGGAGGATGGGCAGGCGCGACGGTTCAATGCATCCGTCCTGGTGGGACAAGATGGGGAGATGGTGGGTAAGTACCGGAAGATCCATCTTCCCGGTTACGCGGAGTTTCAGCCGGGTCAGCCCTTCCAGAACCTGGAGAAACGCTATTTCGAGGTGGGCAACCTGGGCTTCCAGACATGGCGCGCCTTCGACGGGGTCGTGGGCATGTGCATCTGCAACGATCGCCGCTGGTCCGAGACGTTTCGCGTCCTCGGGCTACAGGGCGCAGAGATGGTGCTACTCGGGTACAACACGCCGGTCCACAATCCCGCTCACCCCTCGAGCGACCATCTGGCCAACTTCCACAATATGCTCAGCATGCAGGCGGGGGCATATCAGAACGCCACGTGGGTAGTGGGTGTAGCCAAGGCGGGCATCGAGGAGGGTATCGAGCAGATTGGACAGAGCTGCATCATCGCCCCTTCGGGCGAGGTGGTGGCGATGTGCTCGACGCTGGGGGATGAACTGGCGGTGGCCTGCTGCGACCTGGACCAGGCCCAACTCTACAAGAGGACCGTGTTCGACTTCGCTGCCAACCGCCGCGTAGAACACTATGGTCTCATATCCGAGCGAGCGGGGTCCGAACCGCCGGCGTGAGACCAGATCACGAAACTCCTTGCTGCCTGCGTCACTTGCGCAGGCAGCATTTCTTGTACTTGAGGCCGCTACCGCAAGGGCAGGGGTCGTTGCGGACCGGCGCCGGTTCCGAGCCAACGCGGGTGACGGGAGCGGGTTGTCGGGAGGCGGAGGAATCCTGTTTCCGAGAGAGGGCTGCCAGCTGGGCGAGGAAGGGACGGACGTGGGTGAAGAAGCGCTTGTAACCCGCGCACAAGTAGTTGAGACCGGGCTCGCCGTCCGGGGTGCTGAGGAATCGGTTCTTCGGGCACTCGCCGTTGCACATCGGCCTGACATCGCACTCGCGGCAATGCTTTGGGAGGGACGCCTGCTTCTCGCGGCCGAACGACCTCTGCGCAGGGTTCTCGAGAAGTTCGACAAGAGGGACTTGCTTGATATTTCCGAGGTGATGATCCGCGTCCACGAAGTGGTCGCAGGAGTAAAAGTCCCCGTTGTGCTCGACAACGGGGACATCACCACAGGTCTCGCGGAAGATGCACAGCGCATGATCCTGCCCCGTGGCCGTTCTCGCGGCCTCTTCGAACACCTGCACGTCCACCCGCCCGATATCCTGACTCTTCCACTCGTCGAAGATCGTGCACAGAAAGTCCCCGAAGGCCTCGGCCCGCATGGTGTGTTCGCTGACACCGCCCCGGCCATCGGGCTGTACGAGGGGAAGGAAGGTGATGTACCGGGCACCGATTCCCTTGAAGTAACGGTAAATCCGGGTGGCATGGGAGACATTGTGGGCGTGGACGACGCAGAGGAGGTCGCAGTGGATCCCGTGTCGCATGAGGCACTCGTACCCGCGCACGACCTGCCGATGGGTGGGTGCCGCGCCTCTCGTGACGCGGTACCGATCGTGCAGGTCCTCCGGCCCGTCCATACTGAGGCCGACCGTGAAGCGTTCGTCCGACAGGAAGCTGCACCATTCGTCGTCCAGCAGGATTCCGTTCGTCTGGATGCCGTTCTCGATCCGGCGCCCGGCAGGCTTGAGTTCCCGCTGGAGCACGACGATCCTCCGAAAAGTGTCCAGGCCCGCGAGGGTGGGCTCTCCCCCGTGCCAGGAGAACCGCATGACCGGATCGGGTGAGGCCTCGATGTGCTGGATGATGTAGGCTTCCAGGAGGTCGTTGGGCATGCGGGTATGCCCGGCATCCGGATAGAGCGTCCCCTTCTCTAGATAGTAGCAGTACCGGCAGGCCAGATTGCATTCCGCGCCGACCGGCTTGGCGAAGACCTGGAACGAACGGGCAGCTTGGGGCATATCAGCTTCTTCCAGGCAGGGGACGCGACTACCCCTTCAGCTTCTCGTTCAGGAAGGAGATGGTGCGCTGCCAGGCCAGTTTGGCCGCCTCTTCGTGATAGCGACCCGGGTTCGTGTCGTTGTTGAAGGCGTGTTGGGCCCCCTCATAGATGTGGAGCTTGTAGTCGATGGATGCCTTCTTGAGCGCTTCCTCGTAGGCGGGGATCCCCTTGTTGATCCGCTCATCGAGCTCTGCATAGTGGAGCAGCAGCGACGCCTTGATCTTCGGCACATCTTCTGCGTCCGCCTGCCTGCCGTAGTAGGGTACGGCGGCTTTCAGGTCCGGCGAGTGGACCGCGAGCTGGTTGGACATGCCGCCTCCCCAGCAGAAGCCCATACAGCCGACGGCTCCCGTGGACCTGGGGTGGGTCTTGAGATACCGGACCGCGGCAACGAAGTCCTTCACTGTGGCGTCCGGGTCGAGCTTCCGAATCAGGCTGCGGGCTCCATCGGGGTCATCGGGCGTACCCCCGAGGGGAGACAGGACGTCCGGGGCGATCGCAAGAAAGCCCTCGGCCGCCACACGTCGGTTTACGTCCACGATGTGGGGATTCAGACCGCGGTTCTCGTGGATGACGATCACGGCGGGGAGCCTCCCGTCTCCTTTCGGAACGGCAAGACTTGCACTCACCTTACCGGTTTCGCCCGGATACTGGATGTCCTCGGTGACGAGTGCGGGTCCGCCC
>JASLMQ010000700.1 GCA_030746455.1 Candidatus Latescibacterota bacterium | reverse complement strand
GGTGACCATGGAGAACGTGTGGGCGGTTACCGTTGCCCAGGCGGCTCCGCGGATGCCCCACTCGGGGAACCCCCAGGCGCCGAAGATCAGGCCGTAGTCGAGCACCACGTTGATCGAGACGGCGCAGAAGTTCACCCACATGATGGTTCGCGTGTCACCCCGGCCGGTGAAGAAGGCGCCCAGCGGTCCCCCCATAACCGTGATGCCCGCGAGGCAGAGGATCCGGAAGTAGACCGTCTCCAGTGGGCGGACGGCGGGATCGTGATCGGCCAGTTCGAAGATATCGCGGGCGAAGGGGATCAGGGCCAGCATGAAGACGGCGGCGAAGAGGCTGAAGTAGATTCCCTGCCAGACGGATGGCCCGACGCGTTCCGGGCGGTCGGCTCCCGAGTACTGCGCGACAAAGGTGTTGACGTAGCCGCCGGTTGCGGCGAAGAAGCTCACGAAGGTGTACCAGAGCATCATTGCAGGCATGGCAGCCGCCACCGCCGCGCGGTCGTACCACGTGAGGAACATCTGGTCGACGAAAGCCTGGATGCTCCACGACGCTGTACTGAGGATCAGGGGAGCAGCAACCCGCAGTAGCTCCCCGTAGCCCCCGGGCTGACTCCATCGTTCACCCACCGTGACCCCCAATGTGGTGCGACCTGGCTTGCGAGACCGGCCCAGTATATGAAAAAACGCGACACCCCACAACATCGGTCAATGGGGGCCGCGCTGGGCAAGGCTCGGTCGGCCAGGACCGGAACTACGAAAAACGCGAAAAGCGCGAAAAATGCCTAAGGAGGCAGGTTGGGAGGTCTTCCCGAGCCACGCCTGCCCTCCGTAGCGCGCAGTGCGGAGGAGGGAGCCACGAACCACACGAAGGCGCACACCAGGACTAGGACGTAGATAACGAAGAGAGAGACCGTCCGTGAGTGAGTGCTGAACTCAGAGGACGAGGTATACGCCTGCGAGGCACAGAAGGCCGCCCGATGCAACCCGGAGGGTCATCTTCTCCTTGAGGAACGCAACGGCCATGATGACCGCGAAGACGGGGCAGGTGGCGGCCAGGGTCGCCGTCTTGGCCGGCCCAACCAGCTCAATCGACTTGAGGAAGAGCATGGATCCGAGCCCCATGCCGAAGGCCCCGCTGCCGGCCACGATCAGGAGGGTCCGCCGATCCAGATCACGTAGACGCATCACGGGGCCGGTCCAGGCACGCGTCGCGAACAGCAGGAGGGCGACCGCGGGCATGCGGACGCTGTTGGCCTGCACCACGGTCATGTGGGCGATCGCGGGTTTGAGCATCACCGTGCTCACGCCCCAGAGCGAGGCAGCAAAGAGCGCGAGGGTTACACCCAGCTTGACGCGCACCTCGGCCCCCATCTGGGTCTCTTCCTCGCGACCTGAGAGGAGGACGACGCCCAAGACCACGCAGCAGCTGCCCAGCAGGAAGGTTGGGGAGAAGGGATTGCCGAGGAAGACCCACTCGAAAAACATGGTGGTAAGGGGGTGTGTGCCCGCGAGCGGCATCGATCGGGAGACGCCCATCTCCTTGATCGATGCCAGGAAGATCGTGTCCCCCACAGCCACTCCGATCGTCAGTCCGCCGAGCAGAAGCAGCCATTCGGTACCCGTTACGGCACCGTAGGTGGACAGGGGAGGACCGAACGGCAGCAGCATCCAGAACAGGGCTCCGGCGACCGCGCACCGTATGCCGTTCATCAAGGCGGGTGGGACCTTCTGGGACTGGGTCCGGACGACCAGCGTGCTGACGGCCCAGACGAACGCGCAGAGGAGGGCGACCATTTCGCCGTATGAGATGGAGATTCCCAAAGGTACTCCGCAGTGTAGCGTTGGCGCGTGAGGTCGTGGATCCCCCCCTCGGCCCCCCCCTTCCTCACAGCTCCTGCCCTCCGCGGCTGTCGCCGCTTCTGGCAGGCGCTTCGAGCAAAGGGGGGAAGAAGGTCAACGTGGTCTCTCTCAGGATTCACAGCCGAGCGATATCAGAAGTACCTCGCAAGACGGGCCTAGGGTATCTGAATGCCGTTGGCGTGTCAACAGAAATCGCTGACTGACTCTGCGGCCCAGACGCCCACGCAAGCGGCGGGCGACGGGGCGAATATGCTTGACATGCCCATCGGCCGAGGCCATCTTGCGGCCTCGACGTAGCCGGGAACCGATTCGGACAACGGGCCTCTGAACAGGACCGACCATGGGCATCTGGAAGACCACGCGACAAATGGGCGACGGCGCGATCGGGCCGCCGCGCTGGAACAGCCGAGGCGAGCGCGAGTGCCGGCGTCGCCTGGAGGCCCTGAAGGACAAGTACTGCCGTTCCGCGGCGCGGGTACCGCACCCGTGCCTCAGGGTCCGCGATGACAACCTCACCATCGCACGTGCCAACATCCGCAGGCACGATTGGGCCAAGGGCCTGTACGAACGGATGGTGTCGCTCGCCGATCACTACGCTTATCGATCCTCTGCGCTGATCGACAGCATGGTCCCTACGCTGACGCCCCTCCACATCTATGGCACCTTCTGCCCCGTCTGCGAGGCGGACAATACCTACCGGATGCGCTGGGACTATCGCGATCCAGACCGGCTCGTTTGCTTCCACTGCGGCGCCGAGATGGCCGATGGGGCGTTTCCCGAGGAGGGCCGGCTCGAGCTGCCTCGATCGGGTCAGGTCCTGACGTACTACGTTCCGCCCAGGGAGGCCGGTGATCCCGAAGTCGCAACGGGACGGAACGCCTTCGAGTGGGGCGGTCGCAAGATCCACTCCTCCTACCAGGGCGCGATACGTCAGTGCAAGGCCCACCACATGCCCGGCGTTGCCCGCACGCTGGCGGTCGTCTACCGCCTGACCGGAGAGGATCGGTATGCGCGTTCCGCGTGCTCGATCCTCAAGCGGTTTGCGCGCGTCTACCCCACGTATCTGTTCCACGACTACTGGAACACCTACATGGACTGCGACCCTCTCTACGCGTGCGAGCTGATGGCTCGGGACGACGGGGTCGGTCGATATGAGGTGAACGCCTGCCCCGACCAGAGCGCCCGATCGGGGATGAAGAGCGGGAAGCTGATCCAGACCTTCTGGGGGTGCGGTCGCATCACAACGGGAGGCGTCCAGGCCGAGGCGCACCACCTACTGAACCTGGCCGAGGCGCTCGATCTGCTGTGGGACGCACGCGACGGCCGCGGAATCCCCTTCCTGTCCGCGGATGAGAGGGAGATGGTGATCCGGGACCTGGTGGTCGAGGGCCTGTTCACGTTCACCCACTGGGAGGGGATCAACAACAAGGTTGCCGGATGTCGAGTGGGAGAGGTCGCGCTCGGACGCTTCCTGGGAATCCCCGAGTACGTGCACCGGGGCGTGGAAGGCTTCGAACCCTACATCTGTGGCTTCTTCGACTTCGACGGGAGCACGGCGGAGGGCTCGGACTACTACACCTACGCTGTGTCGAACGTCTCTGCTCTGCCCGAAGTTGCCCTGGGGTATACCGATCCGCCCTCATATCGCCGGAAGGATCGGTACGATGGCTTAGACCTCTACGATCCGAAGGGCCACTACCGTACGGTGCTCCGTGCCAGGACACTGATGACGCTGCCCGACGGCCGGGTGCCGCACACCGCCGACGCACGCGAAGGGCTCCCGGAATGGCCCGCGCCGCCGTGGCTTCACAATACGGGGCTGGTTCGTCTGGGGAGGGAGTTCGCGCCGTACGTGCGTCTGGACCAGGGGGACGACTTTGCGCTGTTCAACCGTCCCGCAGGCCTGACGCCAGCCGATCCCCCACCGGTGCGAGACATCTTCTTCCCCGGATGGCTGCTGGCCATCTTCAACACCGGTTTCGAGAGGATGTTCCAGGACGACCTCACCGGAACGGCCTCGTTCCTGATGAACTTCTACAGGCCCCACGGCCACGATCATCCGGATGCGCTCAACATCGCCATGATCGCCGAGGGCGTTGAGGTCCTCTCCGACCTCGGCTACATCGGAGACCACCCCCTCAACTCGAGCATCAAGAGCACGCTGAAGCACAACCTGGTGGTTGTCGACGGACAGGAACAGCTGCCGCGGGGCGTGCGCCCGTCCGGGAGCGTGAGGCTTATTGCCGCCTCGCCCGGGGTCAAGGTGATCGACGCGGATTGCCGGGCCTATGAGCAGGCCGACGTGTACCGGCGGTCGTGCGTGATGATCGATCGTGGCCGTGGACCCGCCTATCTGGTCGATTGCTTCCGGGTGCAGGGCGGTAAGACGCACGACTATGCGGTCCACGGCGAGGGCGAGATGTCGCGGGTGCCGACGGGTGAGGATGGCAGGCCGGTTACGCTCGCGCGCCGGAAGGGCACTCTGGGCGGAGACATCGAGAAGCTCCGCGCGGGCAAGCCGGTGGGCCAATGGCATGTTTCCTGGACCGACGAGGGGATGACGATGGGGGTGCACTTCGTCTCGCACACGGACGAAGTGATTGTCGGCGAGGGACCTGGGCAGCGGGATCACGCGGAGATCGGCGCTCGGAACAGCTATCTGTTCGCGCGCAGGCAGGAGCGCGGGGCCGGCAGCACATTCGTCACGCTCATCGAACACTACCGGGACGACTCCGACATCGTGGGCGTCCGATCTTTGGATGTTTCGCGAAGCGCGGATGGTCCGGTGGCACTCCAGGTCACGCGCAGGACGGGAACCGATGTCGTGCTCCAGACGACGGACGGCGGTCCTCTCGCGGCGGACCGATTTACGCTGACGGGTCGCGTCGCCGTGTACACGCGAGAGGAAGGGGGGTGTTCTTCACTCTTCCTGGCCGAGGCGTCGGCGTTCGCGTCCCCGGACCTGACCGTGAGCCTGGAGCGTTCGGCGATCGAAGGCGAGATCACATCGAGCGGCAGCGACGGTTTCCGGTCCGCCGTGCCGATTCCCGACGGAGCCGCGCTGCCAGGCGCGTTCGTCGAGGTCGAGGATCCGGCCCAGGGATGCTGGACGGCCTATACGATCAAGTCCGTACGGGGCCGCCGAATCACCGTGGATCACTTCCCGTTCAACGGGGGCAGCAGGTTCCGCATTCCCTCGGTGCTTTGGATGGACGAGGTATGTCCGGATGCCTACCGGATCCGATCCACTACTGAAGCCGAGCTCCGGATTCTGACATTCCGAAGGAGAGCCGCTCTGGAAAGGAACGGCGAGCGGGTCGGCGAAGTCGAGTTTGAGCACGACGGCCGGTGGCTGAGCGTGCGGATCCACCCACGTGCCATCGGGTCGAAGGAAGCGCGCCTGGTTCTTGCGTGACCCCATCGGGAACAGGGGATACCTATGATCATCGACACCGACGACATTGCGGTCAGACGGATCGACCCGATCCAGGCGCTGCCGGCCGACAGGACCGCGCTCATCATCGTGGATATGATGGTGAGGTTCTGCGACGCTCAGTGGCTGGCCGGGGGTGATGCTGAACGGGCGGCGTGGTTCACGTCCGAACTCGACCGGATCATTCCCAAGATCGGCGTGGCTCTGGATGCGGCAAGGGCGTCCGGAGCACTGGTGGTCCACGTGGTCAACGCCAGGTGGACGCTCGACGGGCGTGACGCCGTTCCCTACGCACGGGGCCGTGACTACGACCTGTTCGACACCCAGCCCATGTCGGTGGTAGAGCCGCTGGCGCCCAGGGAGGGGGAGGTGATGGTCCGGAAGGTGGGCAGTTCCGCCTTCACGGGTACCGGGCTGGAGTTCATTCTGAGAAACGCCCGAATCGAGCATGTGGTGCTTTGCGGCCAGTATGGGAACGCCTGCGTCTTCTACGCCCTCATCCAGAGCCGCGAGCTGGGATTCGACAACTACTGGCTCGAGGACGGCATCCTCTACTCCTCCGAAATGAACGCGCATCTCTTCCCGGCGCTTGTGGGCGCCAGCTGGGGGTTGCTCGCCTCGTCGGAGGAGATCGGCAGTGCGCTGTTCCCGCCTGCTCTCGACTCCGGTTGAGACACCAATACCACGGTTCCATATCCCAACGCGAAGGGGCTTCTATGAGCGCAGCATATGACCTGGTCCTCAAGGGCGGCCACGTCATCGACCCCAAGAACGAGGTGGACGGGGTCGCGGACGTGGCCATTGCCGACGGCAAGATCGCCGCGGTTGGCGCGGATCTGCCGGACGGGGCAAACCAGAGCGTCGATGTCTCGGGGCTCTACGTTACGCCCGGCCTCGTGGACATCCACGTTCACGTGTATGGGGGGTTCAGGGCGTGGGTCTTCCCGGACCCGAACTGCCTGCCCGACGGCGTGACCACCGTCCTGGACGCGGGCAGCCCGGGGTGGAAGGACCTGGAGACCTTCAGGACAACTATCGTGGAGGGATCGATCACGCGGGTGCTGGCGCTTGTGAACATCGTTGGGGCGGGGATGGTGGGCAAGCCCGAGCAGGACACGAGCGAGATGGTTCCGGAGGCGTGCGCGGAGGCCGTCCGCGCCCACCGGGAGTTCATCCTGGGCGTGAAGTCGGCCCACTTCCAGGGCCCGGGTTGGGAGTCCGCCGGCGGCGCCATTGAGGCTGCCCGGCTGAGCGACACCTTCGTGATGGTCGATTTCGCGGAGAAGCCCACTCGCACCTACAAGGAGCTTTTGGAACGCCTGGGCCCCGGCGACATGCACACGCATATGTACGGCCGGCACAACTCGCTGCTCGACGAGGACGACAAGGTCAACGACTACGTTTGGGCGGCTAGGGAGCGGGGCGTGATCTTCGACACGGGGCACGGGAGCGGGAGCTTCTTGTTCCGGAATGCGAAGCCCGCGCTGGACCAGGGCTTCCCGCCGGACACCATCAGCACCGACCTCCACCAGAACAGCAGGCTGGTCCCCAACGCGACCATGCTGCCGACCATGTCCAAGTACCTGAACCTGGGCATGCCACTCCAGGAGATCGTCTTGCGCTCCAGCAGCCGTCCCGCCGAGCTCATCGGCCGTCCCGACCTGGGCCATCTCAGCGTGGGATCGGGCGCCGATGTGGCGGTGTTCGACCTTCAGGAGGGCGACTTCGGCTTCGTCGATACGGGCCGGAACCGCATGGATGGGACGCAAAGGCTGGTCGGGCAGATCACGCTTCGCGAGGGGAAGGTCGTGTGGGACCTGAACGGGAGGACGTTTCCTGACTACCGCGAAGGCTGAGGCATTGCCCTGTGTGGAATGCGTTCTCCCGTCCCACTCCGCCCCTGCCGGGGCTGCGAGGGACAGGCAGAGGCGCAGAGACGCAGAGAGAAGCAGGAACCAGAGAGATGAAATCAGGAAGCTTCGAGGCCGAACGAAGGCTCAGCAGACGAAGCCGAACAAGCGAAGTGGAAACCCCAGAGCCAGGAAACCAATCCTGACAGGAGGGTCGAATGGCAACACGGTCCGCAGGTGTACCCACGTACGAGTCGGTCGGCGTGCGACCGCTGATCAACTGCATGGGAACCTACACGATCGTGAGCGGGTCGCTGGTGCTTCCCGAGGTGCGGCAGGCCATGCAGGAGGCATCGAAACAATACGTCCACCTGGACGAGCTGATGGAGAAGGTGGGCGCCCGCATCGCGGAGCTGATGCAGTGTGAATGGGCGTTTGTGACCAGCGGCTGCGCGGCGGCGCTCTGCCAGGTCACCGCCGCGTGCGTGGCCGGAACCGATCTGGAGAAGATGCGGCAGCTGCCCGACACCACCGGCATGAAGAACGAGGTGATCACCCAGCCTTCGCACCGTCACATCTACGACCACGCCATTCGCATGGTGGGGGCGACCATGGTGGAGGCCGAGACGCTGGATGATCTGAAGGCGGCGGTGAGCGAGAGGACCGCGCTGTTCGCGATCTTCGGCGACGCCGCCGATCGGGGAACGATATCGATCCCCGAGATCGTG
>JASLMQ010000699.1 GCA_030746455.1 Candidatus Latescibacterota bacterium | reverse complement strand
CGGGTCGTGACCGTGGCGATCGACAAGGTGGAGTTCATCGCGCCGGTTTTCGTGGGCGAGATGGTTTCGTTCTACACGGAACTGGTGAGGGTCGGGCGAACGTCGATAACGGTCGCGATCCACGTGGAGGTCGAGCGGGCGGACGGGAGCGGCTGCGTGAAGGTGACGGAAGCGCAGGCGGTCTACGTGGCGGTCGATCAGGAGGGGAATCCAACGCCGATCGTGGAGGAAGGGACACAATAAGTCAGAATCTTACCACAGATGCACACAGATAGACACCGATAGGGATGCACCACAGACCGAGGATTCGAGGTTGTTGCGACGCTCGTGCAGATCTGGTGGGTGGTGGACGGAGAAGGCCGCTCATGCGACCTCCGTAGTAGCCTTTCCTGTCTGTCTGGCGATATCTGCCCAAGTACAGGGTCCATCCTGGGCCGCAACAGCCAGGGCCTGAGGCCTCCACATCAGTGCCCATCCGTGTCCATCTGTGGTCAGGTTCTTCTGCCTTGAGGTCAGCCGTGGAGCTCGAGGATGTCCCGATCCTCGACGACGTGGTCCCTCTTGACCTGCTGGCCCTCGTACTTTTCCGACCCCCAGATCCGTGCGAACCGGAGGTTTTCCGCGATGTCGCGGTGTACGGCCGCGGCCACGTCGAGGACGGTGCTTCCAATCGGAAGGATGTAGGGCTGCTCCAAGTCGGGCTTCTTGCCCGGGGCCTTGGTGTAGATGCGGAGTACTTCGAGCGCCTGGAAGACGCGACGGGGCATCTCTTCGAGATGATGCCCCGTTTGCACTGACAGGGAAAAGATGGGAAACTCCTCGCCGTAGGCCTCCTGGAGCGACGCGAGACCGGCATCAGCTTCCTCGGTATCGCACTTGGTGGCCAGGATGAGGGTCGGCTTCACGGCGATGGAGAGATTGGGAGTCTCTAAGTCTCGGCTGCCGGCAAGCATCAGGTGCTTTGCCTCAAGCAGGCTGCTGAGCTCGAACACCTGTTCCTCGGGCGCCGGCTGCGAGAGGTCGACTGTGAGGAGCACGAGGTCGGCGTTGCGCGTGATGCTGAAGACCCAGGACTCGGTGTACTCCTCGGATACCGGGGGCAGATCCACGAGCTGAACCTGCACGTCCTCGTAGGCCATCATCCCGGGTACGGGCTTGAACGTGGAGAATGGGAAGTCGGCGACCTGGACGGTCGCGGCCGTGCACGTGGCCACGATGCTCGACTTGCCGGAGTTGGGGGCGCCGATGAGGGCGGCCTGCCCCGCCCCTTCCTTGTCGATCTTATCCAGCGTCGCGGACCGGGCGCCCTTCTTCTTGTGCTGCTGTGCCTCCCTCTTGTGCTCGGAGAGGCGCTTGCGCAGATCGCCCCGAAGGTGGTCCGTCCCCTTGTGTTTTGGGATGATGGCCAGCATCTCCTGCAGGAGCTCGATCTTCTCTTCGGGGCTCGTGGCCTTTCGGTACAGCTCCTCCGCTCGGAGATATTGGGGCGTCAGGTTTGCGGGCATATCGCACTACCTGCGTTGGTGGGAGATCGCTGGCCGACTCAGAGTTCTCCGCGTGATCACAATGCCACGGTTTGGTCCAGGGCTCGGATATAGCCGATCGTCCAGGCGAGGCCGGCACCCTTGTCGCCTGCAATGGCGGGGTAGTGCTCGGGGTAGAGCTGGCCGCTGTACCCGATCTGCTTGAGCTCCCGAACGGTGCCGACCATGTCGACCTCACCGGTTCCCAGGGCCACCTCGAGATAGCCGTACGCGGCCATCCGCTTCTGGGTCTCTTCGCTCACCTCACCGGCAACCCGGGTGACCACGTCACGGATGTGGACCATGAAGATCCGGTCACCAAAGCTGCGGACTGCGTCCGTCAGACCGTCACCTGCCATCTGAGACTTGCCCTGGCAGAAGATGACCCCGTTGGCCGGGCTGCCCACCTCGTCCAGCAAGGCCGTCATC
>JASLMQ010000698.1 GCA_030746455.1 Candidatus Latescibacterota bacterium | reverse complement strand
TTGACAAATCCGGTGTGATGTTCTATCTTCAAAAGCTTCAAACTGATAGCGCAATCCAGGTTCCCTGAACCCATCGCTTAGGCCTAGGAATCCAGGGGGCAGATGGCCGACCGTACATTGATGATCATCAAGCCCGATGCGGTCTCCCGGAACGCCGTGGGCACCATCCTGGCCCACGTCGAGAAGGAGGGGTTCCGAATCCTCCAGATGGTGATGATGCACCTCACGCGGGCACAGGCCGCTGAATTCTACGCCGTCCATCGCGAGAAGCCGTTCTACAGCGGCCTGCTGGATTTTATGACCTCCGGATCCTCGGTCCCGCTCGTTCTCGAGCGTGAGGAGGCCGTTCCGAAGCTGCGCGAGGTCGTGGGCGCGACCAATTCGGCCGAGGCCGCCGAAGGCACCATCCGCCGGACGCACGGAACCAACGTTCAGGAGAACGCCGTCCACGCATCCGATTCCCCCGAGAACGCCGCCAAAGAGGTCGCCTTCTTCTTCGGCGAGGGCGCTCTGTCCTGAGGCCGGCCTCCACGCATTCCTATGGAAATCGATCTCCGCGAGGTGCAGGAAGGCATCAACGACTTCGAGTGGGATGAAACCCCCGAAGATCTCCACATCGACGCGGAAAACATGGATTTCGTTGGTCCGATTCACAGCCAGATCGCGGTCACCAAGCTGGGGGAGTCGCTCTCGGCCAGCGGTGATACCGCCTTTCAGCTCCGGCTTGAGTGCGTCCGGTGCCTGGAGCCTTTCGAGCTGGAGCTGTCGTCGCACTACAGCTTTATCCTCCAGACGGGCCGCCCCGATCGGGTGGAAGGCGACGAAGACGAGGCGCTGATCTGGCTGGACGACGACCGCGGCAAGATCGATCTGGGTGAAGAGATCAAAGACTACGTGCTTCTCGAGGTCCCCATGGGTGCCGCCTGCAGCGAGACGTGCGCGGGTCTGTGCCCATCCTGTGGCGAGAATCTGAACAACCGTAGGTGTGACTGCAAGACCGAAACCACCGATCCCCGGTGGGAGGCCCTGAGGGCTTTGAAAGACGAGGAATAGGGGGGCGTGCGACGCCCTTCCGAATAGCGATCCAAGGAGAACCCAATGGCAAATCCGAAGCGCAGGAGCTCAAACTCCAGGACCGGCAAGAGGCGCGCCCACTGGAAGCTCTCGGCTCCGGGCTTCTCTGAGTGCCCCAACTGCGGGCAGCCGCGCAGGCCCCATCGGGTCTGCAGCAACTGCGGCCACTACAACAGCAGAGAGGCCACCGAGGGCGAGGCGGTGTAGGGCCGGAGCACGGGGCAAGTCACCTGACCGGGAGCGGGGTCGCCAGATCCCGCTTCCTCTCGATTCAGCTCGAACGCAGCATACAGCGACAGACGACACAATGGGGAAACCTTTGCGCGCCTCAATCACCGGAGTAGCGCGGTACCTTCCCGAGCGGCGGCTGACGAATGCCGATCTGGAGAAGATGGTCGACACCTCGGACGAGTGGATCCATACCCGAACCGGAATACGGGAGCGCCGCATCCTGGATGACGGTCTGGCCACATCCTTCATGGCCACGAAGGCACTGGAGCGCCTGCTCGAGCATAAGCAGCTGGATCCCAGCACGATCGACCTGATCATCGTGTCCACGGTGACTCCGGACATGGTGTTTCCCACCACGGCGTGTCTCGTGCAGGACAACGTTGGCGCCGAGAACGCGTGGGGATTCGATCTCGGGGCCGCGTGCTGCGGATTCCTGTACGCGCTGGTCACCGGGGCCCAGTTCATCCAGAGCGGGTCGCACAAGAAGGTGGTGGTGATCGGTGCCGACAAGATGAGCGCGATCACGGACTACACGGACAGGTCCACCTGCGTCCTTTTCGGCGATGGCGCCGGCGTGGTGCTGCTCGAGCCGGATACCAGCGGCAACGGCCTGCAGGACTTCGTCCTGCGCGTGGACGGCTCGGGTGGGAAGCACCTCTACATGCTGGGCGGAGGCAGCCTCCATCCGGCATCGCACGAGACGGTGGAGAAGCGCTGGCACTACGTCCGTCAGGAGGGTCCCGAGGTCTTCAAGTTCGCCAGCAGCAGCATGGCGGCCGCATGTGCGGAGCTTCTTGAGCGGAACGGGCTCACGGGAGACGACGTTCATCTGCTGGTGCCCCACCAGGCCAACAAGCGGATCATCGATGCCACGGCGCGGCGGATGAAGCTCCCGAGCGAGCGGGTGCTGATCAACATCGATCGGTATGCCAACACGACCTGCGCAACCATTCCGATCGGCCTGTCCGAGGCCGTGGAGCAGGGTCGGCTGAGCCCAGGCGACAACGTGGTGGTTGCCGGTGCGGGGGCCGGGTACACGTGGGGCAGCGCGCTTCTCAAGTGGGCGTACGGAGACTCGTAGGGGTGATCACAGCGATATGAGCCTAGCGTTCCTCTTTCCCGGACAGGCCTCGCAGTTCGTTGGCATGGGCCGCGATCTGTACGAAGCCTCCGAGGCGGCACGCGAGGTCTTCGACCTGGCGAACGACCTCCTGGAGACGGATCTGAAGACGCTCTGCTTCGAGGGCCCCGAAGAGGCGCTCAAGCAGACGGCGGTCACCCAGCCGGCGGTCTTCGCGCACAGCCTGGCGGCGGCCCGGGTGCTCAAGGAGAAGGGCATTACCGCCGCATTCGTGGCCGGCCACAGCGTGGGGGAGCTCTCGGCTCTGGTAGCGGCCGAAGTCCTTTCCCTGGAGGATGGATTCCGCCTTGTCGGCGCCCGGGGCCGGGCCATGCAGGAGGCAGGCGAGCGGCAACCGGGAACCATGGCGGCGGTTCTGGGTCTGGGAGATGGGGAGGTCGAGTCTGTTTGTGCTTCAGCCGGAGCATCGGGCATCGTGGTTGCGGCAAACTACAACTGCCCCGGTCAGGTGGTGATATCCGGCGAGGGGGACGCGGTCGCTCGGGCGGTCGAGGAGGCAAAGGCGAACGGCGCCAAGCGAGCCGTGGAGCTGCCCGTCAGCGGAGCCTTTCATTCGCCCCTGATGGAACCGGCCCTAGCGGCGTTGGCGCAGGCGTTGGAGGATATTCCGTTCTCTCCCGCGCAGGTCCCCGTGGTGCCGAACGTCACCGCCGAGCCCACACAGGATCCCGAGACCCTCAAGGGCCTCCTGTTACGGCAGGTCGTATCGCCCGTACGGTGGACGGCGTCGATGCAGCGGCTTTTGGCCGAGGGCATGGAGAGCGCCCTGGAGGTGGGCCCGGGCAGCACACTCCAGGGATTGATGCGGCGAATCAACCGGGGAACAACAGTGTCGGCCGCAGGCGGAATCGACGAGATTGCGGCCCTGTAAGACCAATAGTCTTATATTAAGAGCAACAGTATCGTGATGGTCAGACCCAGAGTACGATGGAGGCCCCATCCCTCTGGGCATTACGGGCCTGATCGCTTCTACAGGAGGATGGAAATGGCCGAAGATCTTCAGCAGAAAGTCGTGGACCTCATCGTGGACCAGCTCGGCGTGGACGCGGACAGTGTGACGCCGGAGGCGCATTTCATCGACGATCTGGGTGCCGACTCCCTCGACACGGTCGAGCTCGTGATGGCCTTCGAGGAGGAGTTCGACATCGAGATTCCCGACGAGGATGCCGAGAAGCTCGAGGCGGTAAAGGACGCGACCGCCTACTTGAAGAAGCGGCTGGACGAGTAGGCTGTCGAGCCCGTTGGTCTAGGTGGAATCGCACCCCAATCGAGGGCAGGATCGGTGGACACCAACAGGCGCAGAGTTGTCATCACGGGCCTCGGGGCCCTGGCACCGACCGGGCTGTCCACGGAGGCGTTCTGGAATGCTCTCCTCAACGGGGAGAGCGGGGTCGGGCCCATCACCCTTTTCGACACAGGGGAATATCGGGTCAAGATCGGTGCTGAGCTGAAGGACTTCGATCCGGAGTCCTTTGGCATGGACCGGAAGGAGGCCCGCAGGAACGACCTGTGCACCCAGTACGCCTTCTGCTCCGCGAAGATGGGCGTGGCCGATGCCGGCCTCGACATCTCCCAGGAGGATCCCGACCGCGTCGGCGTGATCTATGGATCCGGGGTGGGCGGGATCTGGACGCTCGAGAATCAGCACACCGTGCTGATGGAGAAGGGACCTCGTCGCGTGAGCCCCTTTTTCATCCCAATGATGATCCCGGATATGACATCCGGCCTGATCTCGATCGCCATGGGTGCCAAAGGCCCGAACTACTCGACCGTATCGGCCTGCTCCTCTGCGGCGCATGCTATCGGGACCGCCTTCCGAGAGGTCCGGGACGGTGAGGCGGATGTGATGATTACAGGGGGAGCCGAGGCGGCACTGAGCCCGATCGCTCTGGCGGGCTTTGCATCCATGAAAGCCCTATCGGCACGGAACGACGAACCCGAGCGTGCCAGCCGGCCGTTCGATGCGGAGCGGGACGGCTTCGTTCTGGGCGAAGGCGCAGGGGGGCTGGTGCTGGAGGAGGCCGAGCACGCGCAGTCCCGGGGTGCTCGGATCTACGCGGAGGTCGCCGGCTTCGGGTTCACGGGGGATGCCTACCACATCGCCGATATGGCGCCGGGAGGGGAGGGGGGCGCGCGCGCCATGCAGCGCGCTTTGAAGCAGGCCGGACTCCAGCCCGAGGACGTGGACTACGTGAATGCGCACGGCACGTCCACGCCGATCAACGACAAGACCGAGACGGCGGCAATCAAGACCGTATTCGGCGACCACGCCGCGAATCTGGCCATCAGCTCGACCAAGTCGATGACGGGACACCTGCTGGGGGCGTCGGGGGCCATCGAGACGATCGCGTGCATCCTGGCCGTGCGGGACGGCCGGATTCCCCCCACCATCAACTACGAGAACCCGGACCCGGAATGCGACCTCGACTACGTGCCCAACCAGGCGCGGGATGCCAAGGTCTCCGTGGCGATGTGCAATTCCTTCGGATTCGGGGGGCACAACGCGGTCGTGATCGTGCGCGATTACGCGGGCTAGGCCGCGCAGGAGGGGTCGGCATCAAGCTCGGACGCCTACTGTACCGGATCGGACGACGGCTGGTGTCGGCAAGCGGCGGAGACCACCGTCCGGTCGAGCTGGAGGACCGGCTCGGGTACACGTTCTCCGACCCCTCCCTTCTGGTTCAGGCGCTGAAGCACAGGTCGTACGTCTACACGGTTGACGGGGAAGGGATCGAGTCCAACGAGCGGCTGGAATTCCTCGGCGACGCGGTGCTGGACCTGGTGGTCACGGAGTACCTCTACCGGCGGTTCAAGCGGAAGCGGGAGGGCGATCTCACCCAGATTAAGTCCCTGCTGGTCAGCAAGGTCGTGCTGGCGGAACGGGGACGGGAGCTCGGACTGGGGCAGTACCTCTATCTGAGCAGCGAGGAGGCCCAGGCCGGCGGGCGCAACCGGACCTCCATCGTTGGCGATGCGGTCGAAGCGGTTCTTGGGGCGATCTACCTGGACGGGGGCCTCGAGGCGGTGGAGGCCTTCATACTGCGGCGCCTGCTGTCCAGCGTCGAGGAGATCGTCAACAACGGGGAATACCTCAACTTCAAGAGCATCCTGCTGGAATACACCCAGGCCGAGGGACGGGGTCACCCGCGGTACCTCGTCGATTCCGAGGAGGGCCCCGATCATCAGAAGGTCTTTTCCGTGGAGGTGCTGATCGAGGGCGATCGAATGGGTCTGGGCAGAGGGAGGAGCAAGAAGGAGGCCCAGCAGATGGCAGCTAAAGAGGCACTGAACAGGCTGGGGGTCTCCTGAGCGGCTATGGAACGACGGTCCGACCGGTGGCGTTTCCTGGATACGCAGTATGGAAACGCCTTTTTCAATATGGCCGCGGATGAAGCCGTGGTTGGCGCGGTCGACTCGGGCCGTTCTCTGCCAACGGTGCGCGTCTTCGGATGGCGTCCCCCCGCGGTTTCGTTCGGGTATGCCCAGCGGGTGAGCCGAGAGATCGACCCCGAGCGGTGCCGGGAGATGGGAGTCGATGTGGTCCGGCGCCCAAGCGGGGGCCGGGCCGTTCTGCACTGGAACGAGCTGACCTACAGCGTGGTGTGCACGGGCGACGACGGACTGCTGGGCGGATCCGTCATGGAGACCTACCGCAAGATCAGCGCATGCCTGGTGGCGGGGCTCCGTCTCCTGGGCGTCGACGCCACGTTCGAACCCAAGCGACAACCCGTCGTGTCTCCGAGAAGTCAGAGCGTGACGTCGCCGTGCTTCTCGAGCTCCACGCAGTTCGAAGTGACCCTGGAGGGGCGGAAGCTGGTGGGCAGCGCCCAGCGGCGGATCGGACGGATGCTGCTCCAGCACGGGTCGCTCCTGATCGGCCCGGAGCACAAGCGGATCGTCGACCTCCTGCCCCGGGGCGAAGGGAAGACGCGCGAACGCTTCGCGCGGATGCTCGACAGCCAGACGGCCTCACTCCAGGAGGAGATGAGCCGACCGGTCGGGTTCGAGGAGGTCGCGGCGGCTCTTCGTGATGGGTTCGAGAGGACGATTGGTACCCAGCTCGTCGTTGAGCCGTTGTCGGCCTGGGAGACGTCGGAGGCGGAGCGCCTTGCGGCGGAGAAGTATGCCACGGACGAGTGGAACTACCAGGACCGCGAGGAGGAATCCCAGGTCATCCGCAGGATCGTATAGGGACCCCATCTCGAGCCGCCAAATCCATGCACCATGAAGGGCGTGAAGAGTACGAAGACGGGCTCCAATGGAGCTCGCATCCGGCCGCTGAGGAGCCCCCCTTGCGATCGGTGCTTCTTTCGGCTACGATTGTGGGTCTGTCTGCCGTCGTCTGGCTTAGCTTCGGGGGATGGAGTTACGGGCTTCTGAGCTTCTGTCTGCTGACGGGTGCGCTCCTGCGGTTCTACGTGCCCACGCGCTACAGGCTGGACGATGATGGGGTGGAGGTGTCGTTCCTGGGGGTTGAGCGGGTGACGCCCTGGAGTCGGATTCGCAGGATCCGTTCGGACAGAAGGGGCGCGTTCCTCAGCCCCTTCGATCGTCCAAGCCGCCTGGACGCCTACCGGGGCGTGTACCTTCGGTTCAGCGGGAATCGTGATGAGGTGATGCGCTTTGTCTGCCACCGTCTCCCTGATTGTGCGACTTAGAACCTGGTGCGCGCACGCCTTTGCGGTCGACACGCCGCGGGAGGCGGTTCGGGCCGATGAGGAGGCCCTGGCCGACCGGATGGCGCAATTCGTGGTGTCCCGGCGGCTGACCGCACCCGCGCTGATGGTATTGGAATCGGGACGTCCGCTGAATTTCCTTGGCAGCCAGGCTCTGACCTTCCTCTCCCCGTTCCTCACGCTGGTCTTCCGGCCCGCCGAGTGCGAGCGGTTCATCCGGTTCCTGGAGAAGCGGCAAAGCATCGATGTGATCGTGGACCGTATCATCGATCGGGAAAACAACCGGGATGCATGAGCTGAACGTCATCATTGCCACCGACTGCGGCAGCACTACCACGAAGGCCATCCTCATCGAACGGGTCGATGGGGTGTACCGGCAGACCTGCCGCGGGGAGGCCCCCACCACCGTGGAGGCCCCCTTCGAGGACGTGACGCGCGGCGTGCTGAATGCCATCCAGGAGGTGGAGGAGCTGTCAGGACGCCGCATCCTGGACGGCGAGCGCATCCGGACGCCTGCAGGTGAGGGTCTGGGCGTGGACGCCTACATCTCGACCAGCAGTGCGGGCGGCGGCCTCCAGATGATGGTTGCCGGGGTGGTCAAGTCGATGACGGGGGAGAGTGCCCAGCGGGCAGCCCTGGGGGCGGGGGCCATCGTGATGGACGTGTTGGCCTCCAATGACGGCCGTCAGCCCCACCAGAAGATCGAACGGATCCGGCACCTGCGACCCGACATGGTGCTCCTATCGGGCGGCACGGATGGCGGTACCATCAGCCACGTCGTGGAGCTTGCGGAGTTCATCGCGGCTGCGGATCCCCGGCCCCGGTTCGGGGCGGGGTTCAACCTGCCGGTGGTCTACGCCGGGAACCGGGATGCCCAGAACGAGGTGGGGCGTGCTCTGGGAGAGAAGACGGCCCTGACGGTGACGGACAATATCCGCCCCAGCCTCGAGCAGGAGATGCTGGGCCCGGCGAGGCAGGCGATCCACGATCTCTTCCTCGAGCACGTGATGGCCCAGGCGCCCGGGTATCGGAAGCTCATGGGGTGGACCGACGCTCCAATCATGCCCACGCCCGCCGCAGTGGGTGAGATCATGCAGGCGGTGGCGCGGAACCAAGGCATCGATCTGATCGGGGTCGACATCGGGGGCGCGACCACCGATGTGTTCAGCGTTTTTGGCGGTGTCTTCAATCGTACGGTGAGCGCCAACCTGGGGATGTCGTACAGCATTTCCAACGTGCTGGCGGAGACCGGGGTGGCCAACGTCCTGCGCTGGGTCCCCTTCGAGGTGGACGAGGCCGATCTGAGGG
>JASLMQ010000697.1 GCA_030746455.1 Candidatus Latescibacterota bacterium | reverse complement strand
AACAACTCATCGAGAAGATCGAAACCTTCACCGAGCACTACAACGCGAGCGCCAACCCTTTCCAGTGGACCGCGACACCCGAGTCGATCCTTCAGAAGATCGAACGATTATGTAAATCTATTTCCGGGACGAGACACTAGGAGCCCGTTGAAGAAGTCCAATTCGGCTTGCGCCCGGCCCTTGCGGCCGATGGCGCTGCCTGCCCGTCGGGCACAACCAGAGGGCAGGCAGACGTTACGCTCACTCGATGAATCCAGGGGATTCACCTCGATCGCAAGCCTTGTCCTCGGCCGCAATTATTCGGGCTCAGCTACGAAGCGACTCTCTCAACTGCCTCCTGGCCCCGATATGATGTAATTGGTAGAGGACTCGCGACAGGGTACTAAGGGTGTGCCTCCGCAGGGCCGAAACGGGGCACATCCGTTTCAGCTTCGAGTTCGACTAACAGGTGAATTAACAATATGTTATAGCGATCCGGTGTTCCGCTTTCCATTCTGGCACACGGGTTGCATAGGTGGGGTTGGCCGGGTAGGAGATGTACTCCCTTACATTGGCCACGCAGGCGAGAGCGAAGGCACGCCGGGTCGTCCCTTTCCGGCGCTGGCGGTTACCGAGGAGAAAGGCACGTGAACCGATCCCCCAAGGCAGTCCTCATCTGGAGCGCCATCATCCTCTTGGCGATCCCCCTCCTGTGGAGGGGATGGAGCCAGGCCGAGATACGCTCGACAGCCGGCACCCAACTGGCCTCCGCCGAAAGGGTGGCCGCGCCGGACCTCGCATTCAAGGTTCTCGACGGTGACCGCGCCCGCCTGTCGGACTACCGAGGACAGGTCATTGTGCTCAACTTCTGGGCCACGTGGTGTCCCCCCTGCCGGCAGGAGGTCCCCGACTTCGTCGATCTGTATCGATCGTACCAGGACCAGGAGGTGGCCTTCATCGGCGTGGCCTTCGAACGGGGCGGACTGGATCCCCTTCGCGCGTTCTCGAAACAGAAAGGAATACCCTACGTGGTCGCCACGCTGGAGGATGTGGCGCAGGTCCAGGAGGCCTGGGCGGCTCTGGAGGGCATCCCAACGGTGTTCGGCCCTGGGAGCGGCGGGCCGGAGGCGAGCGACGGGAGCGTACAGTACCTCCCCACGACGTTCGTCATCGACAAATCGGGACGCATCTACCGGAAGCATGTGGGGCCGAGAACTCGAGGACAGCTGGAGCCGGAAGTGAAGACGCTGCTGGCAGAGGGAGAAGAAGACCAGAAGAGCTGAGGGCAGGGAAGCATTGTAGAATGAGGGATTGAGAATTGTACACCTGGGCTGAACTGGTAGGGCCGTGCCTGGGAAACGACATAGAGGCGCTGGAGAGGATTTCTCCGGCGCCTCGTTTTTTGTTTCCCGATGGATGAGCCAGACCTTGCCGATCCCCGATCGGGACCGCTATCTATCGAGGTCCCTGAGCTGCCTCTCGAGATTCGGGACCTGCCTCTCGAGCCGTTCCTTCTGCGAATTCAGGTTCTTCTCATTGCTCTCGGCGACGGCGCGCTCGTTGCTGACGCCTTTGAGGCGGTCCTTCAGATGGCTGAGCTGGGACTCCGTCTCGTGGAGCCGCTCTCGGCGGCGCACCAGGAGAACCGTGGAGATGTACTTCGTTGCCACGGTGCCCAGCATGGCCGCTACGGTGACCAGTCCAAGGAGCAATTCCACAGTCATATTCTATTCCTCCGGCCTCCACCAGGTCGGCGGAACTACCCGGTTGGAGGCCCGGCGAGGTCTACAGCTCCTCGATGCGGATGGTCTGGGACTTCTGTCCGACCACGGGCAATCGGTCGATCTGGGCCACGGCGCGACGCATAGCGGCTTCGGGAGCCTCGTGCAGCGTCATAATCAGCGGGACCGTGCCGTTCTGGGTCTCCGATCGGCCGTGCTGGATCACGGTGGCAATGCTGATCTTCTCGGACGCGAAGATGCGCGCGATCTCGGCCAGGACGCCCGGCTGGTCGTACACGGTGAAGCGGCAGTAGAAGCTCGTCTCCACCTCACCGACCGGAACGGGGTTCGCGTCGGGAAGTCCTGCCAGGGGCGAGCGGCCCACCTCGCGGCCCGTGAGGCGGCGCTCGGCCAGGTCGACGAGATCGGAAACGACGGCGCTGGCCGTCGGGAGCTCGCCCGCACCCCGTCCGTAGAAGACCTGGGGCCCCACGGCGTGCCCGACGATCTCCACGGCATTGAACTCATCTTTGATGTTCGCGAGGAGCGCGCCGGAAGGTACGAATGCGGGATGTACCCTCGCCTCGATACGGTCTCCCGCGGCCTTTGCAACGGCCAGGAGCTTGATGGTGTATCCGAGCTCCCGCGCGAAGTCGATGTCCTGCGGGGTGACGCGCGAGATCCCTTCCTTGAGGATGTCATCGGGCGACAACCCCCTCCGGAAGGCGATCCGACACAGGAGCGCTAGCTTCTGCGCGGCGTCGGTGCCGTCGATGTCCATCGTCGGATCGGACTCGGCGTAGCCCTTCTGCTGGGCCGCCCGGAGCATCTCGTCGAAGGCCCCGCCGTCGTCGGTCATCCGGGTGAGTATGTAGTTCGTGGTGCCGTTCAGGATACCGTAGATGGACTCGATCCGGTTGGCGAGCAGGCCCTCGGTCAGGGAGCGGATAATCGGGATCCCGCCGCAGACGCTGGCCCCGAAAGCCAGGTCCACCTTGCGTTGTGCCGCGACATCGAAAAGCTCCTGACCGTGCTGGGCCAGGAGGGCCTTGTTGGCGGTGACGAGGTCCTTGCCGGCCTCGAGGGCGCGCAGACTGAAGGCATGTGCCGGTTCGATGCCGCCCATCACCTCGACGACGATCTGCACGTCGGGGTCGTCGATCAAGGCTTCGGCGCTATCGGTGAGGCATTCCGGAGCTACGGCCACGGAGCGGGGCTTCGTCACGTCTCTTACGGCGATGCGCCGGAGGTCCAGGTCAATGCCCCGGATGGTGCTGAAGTGCTCTGCGTTCTCCTGTAGCAGTCGGACCACGCCTCCGCCCACGACGCCCATGCCGATCAGTCCGATGCCTATGGTTCCAGCCTTTGCCATACCGGGTCCGTGGATTTGGAGAAACGTTCGGCCAAAGACACCGCGAGGGGGGGATCCTGGATGGGGAAATCGCGTGCGTTGGCGGGGAAACACCGAGTATCGAAAGACCGGAAGAAATATAAGAACTGGGTTCTGGAATGACAAGCGGGATCAGACGAAGGTGCGCGGTTCGAGAACCTGAAGGAGAAGCAGTCTGGGGTATCTGGCTCAGTGGCAGGCCTGGACGACGAGCCCAGGGTACGTAGGGAGCCAAGTCCCGACGCCTGCGGGCAGTCAGATCGCGGTGGTGGAAGGACGGAGTCCGGAGGGCTTGCGGGACCTCGGGGGCATGAGGGGAAATGCAAAGTGCAAAATATGAAATGCAAAATGTAAAGTGGGCTATGTCCCTGAGGCGGATGACCTCTTGCGCTGGCGGAGGAAGCGGTAGATGCGGGGGCGGTTGGTGCCCAGGAGGCGGGCGGCCGCGGCGATGTTACCGGCCGTCTGCTCCAGGGCGCGCTCGATGAGGAGCTCCTCGGCCTGCTGGAGATTGAGCGGGAGGTCGGCGGCCGCGGCGCGTGGGTCGGGTAACGGTACAGCTCCGGTGGCCTCCTTCGGTGCGATCCGCGCGAGGTGCACGTGTTCGGGTCGGACCTGGCCTCCCCCGCTCTCGATGAGGGCGCGCTCGATCGTGTTCTTGAGCTCACGCACGTTGCCGGGGAAGGCGTAGCTCTCCAGGATGGCCAGGGCCTCGGGTGTGAGATCTGGTGCTTCGCGGCCCATCTCGGCGGCGATCATGCGGAGGAAGTGTCGCGCGAGCAAGGGGATGTCTTCCCGGCGCTCGCGCAGCGGGGGTACGATGATGGGAAACCGAGCGAGGCGGTAGTAGAGATCCTGGCGAAAGGCCCCCTCGGACATCGCGGCCTGCAGGTCGGTGTTCGTGGCCGCGACGACGCGGACATCGACCCGGGTCTCGCGGGACGCCCCCACGGGGAGGACGAGGCCCTCTGGCTCCCGTGGTGGATTGCCCGGGCCACCAGCTCCTTGCCCGTGCCGCTTTCGCCAAGGATGAGTACAGTGGCCTCGCTGCCCTGGAGACGGCCGACTGCATCAAGAGTCTCGCGAAGGGTCCTGGTTTCTCCCACAATGCCCGCCAGACCAAACTGCTCGGCCTCGCGGGACGAAATCAGGGACAGGTGCTCGGCTAGATGGTCCCGTTCGACCCCGAGCGCCTTGCGGCGTGCGATCTCGTCCTGGAGGTCCTCGTTGGTCCGGGTCAGTTCCGCGTTGCTTCGGGCGAGGTCCCGGGAGAGCCGGTCGATCTGCAGGTGGGTGCGCACCCGCATCAAGACCTCCTGGCTTTGGAAGGGCTTGACGATGTAGTCGACCCCACCGACGGCGAAGCCTTCCAGGACGGACTCGGTCTCGCCTCGCGCGGTGACGAAAAGGACAGGGGTGTCGCGCGTGATATCGTCCCGCTTGAGACGCCGGCAGGTCTCGAAGCCGTCTATCCCCGGCATCATCACGTCGAGAAGGACGAGATCCGGACGTCCGCCGGCCGCGATCTTGAGGGCCGCCTCCCCGCTGGTGGCCACCAGGATGCTGTAGCCCTCGGTCTCGAGAGTCTCGCGCAGGATCTTCAGGTTCTCAGGTGTGTCGTCCACCAGGAGGATCTTGGAGCCGGTGAGATCCAGATCGCGTGTGGCCATGTCAAGGGCCTCCGTTGACTGACCTCAGGCTAAGAAAGCCTGACCACAGAGTTCACAACGCGGCCTGGCGGCCGCAGCCAATGGTGAGCACTCCCGCGGCAGAACCCCCAGCGAATGCGCGGGTTAGCCTCCCCCCGTTCGCAACGGGGGGTGGTCGCAGTTCCCCGCGGGGTCGGTTCGGAACTGCGACCGGGGGGATCGAGCGCCGAGCAGGATGCGTCGATGCCAGATGGTGCTGCGGTGAGGACGAGGCATGGATCTCATGTCCCTATAAGGGGTGCCATCGATAGTCCAATGCTTCTCCCTATCCGCCTCCAGCGGGGCCCGGTTTGACTTTTGAGACGCGCCAAAACCGGGGAAAGAAAATCGCCCACCCCACCACACGCTGCGCCAGGTCGCGTGCCCAGCCCTCTCAGGCGCCGGGCGGCTTTCCTCCCGCGAAGACCGTTTGGAGGACGCACACAGGTCTGGTCCGCCTACAGGCCAAGTTGGTTGTTCCCAGCTCGGATGCTTGTGCCGGACGCGGGAGGGTGTTCATCCTTGTATCTGGATGCGTGTTCGTGGGGGCCACGGGTATCCGCTATCGCGCTCCCGCGAAAGACCGCAGGGCGGTCTCACTGAGGAATGCGGCCTGCCGATCCCGGTGGCTGGACGCAGATGGTTTGCTTGTGCCAGACGCGGGAGCTCCCATCCCTGCCACCCCGTGTTTTGGGCGTGTGGGATGGGTGCATCGATGTGCATCGTGAAGAGGTTGGCCAAGAACGCCTGTAGAATCCCTGCTATAGAAAGTCTCTGAGCTAGAGGTGGCCAGATGTCTTGCAGGACAGCAACTTGTTGGAAACGATTCCCTGTAGGGCGGACAGACTTCTGCAACCCAAACGGTAGTAGTACAGAGAGCTCGGAGGAAAGAGATATGATGCCACAAATATCAGGCCTGAACGGTGTCTGTGCACGCAGAAAATGGTGTGCAGACGACCGACGGCCTACCGCCTCGCGATCGTCCTTGTGGGACCCGGCTCAACACGCAGCACCACGCACGTCATGTCGTCGGACTGTTGCGCTGATCCCCTGAAGCCCTGCACGGCCTCCAGCAGGAATTCTATGGTCGCCTCCGACGAGAGGCCCTTCAGGCCGGCGGTCCGAACCGTGTTCGAGGTGCGTTCGAAGCCGAACTGCCGTCCTGTCCCGTCATCGGCCTCGATGATCCCGTCGGAGCAGAAGATCACGCAGTCGCCAGGATGGAGGCGCTCTTCCACCGCGAGGTAGTCGGTGCCCGGCGCGATGCCAAGGGGATAGGCCTCTGTCTGGAGCTCCAGCACCTCTCCTGTCTCGGCTCGGAAGAGGTAAGGGTAAGGGCATCCGCCGTTGACCACCCGAAACGCGCGGTGCTTCAGGTCCAGCTCGCCCATGACGAAGCAGACCGACGTGTGGCCCCGGAGCTTGCGGCACAGGAGCCGGTTGAGTCGGCTGAACAGGTCTTCCAGTTCATTGCCCTGTTCCATGTGGCTTTCGAGGATGCCGTCGAACAAGACCATCGGGATGGCGGCCTCCATGGCCTTTCCGGTGACGTCGGCCAGGCAGACCGCTAAGCTGTCGTCCCGCTGCGCGTACTGGAACACGTCGCCACCGACCTGCCCTGCGGGGATGCAGCGCCCGGCGATGTCGAGTCCCTCGATCTGCGGGCTCTCCTTGGGCATGAGGCCCATCTGTAGATCGTGGGCGGTCTGGAGCTGCTGCTCCATCTCGTCGATGAGGCGCTGCTGTGCGGCTTCCACCTCTCGAGCCAGGCGGTCGATCTTCAGATGGGTGTGGACCCGGACAAGGACTTCCTCGCTTTGGAAAGGCTTGGGGATGTAGTCCACGCCTCCGACCTGGAAGCCGGTGACGATGGCCTCGGTCTCGGCCTGGGCGGTGACGAAGATGACGGGGATGTCCTGGGTGGCCTCATTCTGTTTGAGGCGCCGGCAGGTCTCGTAGCCGTCGATGCCGGGCATCTGGACGTCGAGTAGAATCAGGTCCGGGCCGGCGGTCTGGGCGACCTTGAGGGCCGCTTCTCCGTTCGTGGCGACCAGAATGCTGTAGCCCTCCGGCTCGAGGGCCTGCCGGAGGACCTTGAGGTTGGCCGGGGTGTCGTCCACGAGAAGTATCTTGGCGCCGGAGAGATCGATCTGGGGCATAGCGAGTCCCCACGATGGGAGAGACGATGGATGGAAGAGGCGA
>JASLMQ010000696.1 GCA_030746455.1 Candidatus Latescibacterota bacterium | reverse complement strand
GTCTCAGTCATAGAAGCACAGGTTAGTTGGGCTGTTCATCTATCGGTCTCTCCAACTACCTGATTCTACCTCGGCTGATTCGCCACGAAATCGACAGGACTCCGAGAAACCCGAAGGTGGCGCAAATCGTAATCCAGCGGCACACGGCAACGATGGGATCGTGATACCGGAGCTCGACCCGGTGTGTGCCCGCCGGTACCTGGACGGCCTTCCATAGGTAATTGGCCCTGAGGAGGGGATGCTCCTGACCGTCGATATATGCGTGCCAGTAGGGATGATGGTTCTCGGATATGACCAGAAGCCTGGGACCGGGCGCACCAACCTGTAGATCGATTACCCCTCCAGATAGGTCGAAGGCCAACTCCTCGATCTTGCCGGGATACGCATTCGATTCGGGCTTCATGAAATCAGGAGGGACATCCTCCAGAATCGCTCGATGAGACGGCCGGAACGCCTTCTGGGTGAGCAGCTCCAGGATCCTGTCTTCGTCCTTCTCGATCACGTAATCAGAGCAGAGGTAGATCCAGGGCAGCGCGTGCGGGTTGCGGTAGATGTGGAGCCCGTCAACGACGGCAGGTTCGGCGAGCCACGATGTGGGCACCGGTTTCGAGGACACGACGTAGCGGGTGTTGACCAGATTCAGGATGGCCGGGTGACCGATCATGCCCGACTTGAGCAGACGGTCGTACCGGGGCAGCGTGAAGTCGTGGAACTGACTGACGAGGGTGATGCCTGGGAGCCGCACCTGATCGCCGCTGGGGAGGGGCAGAACGCGATAGAGGGTCGAGTCTTCCCGGAGATACTCCACCGCGCGCAGGTTCGCCCTGTCGCCGGGAAGATACCGCGACGGATCGACATAGGTGAGGAACTGCCTATCGATCCGCCAGGTGTCGAACAGCATGATGGGAAGCAACAGGATGGCGAACGCGGGGGCCGAGATTCGGCCCTGGATTCTCCGCCAGGCGAGGGCGAACAGGGCGGCGATGATCAAGACAGCGATCCAGGCCGCCCGCGCAAGGTGCGGCAGGTTGGCCGACGCGATGGCGGCCTTCTTCGACGGGATGTCTGGCCAAAAGACCCGGTTCCAGGCACCGACCACCGCTCCAGGCGCAAGGGCCATGACCAGGAGCACGAGGACCAGGAGGCCGGAGCCGTAGGCCAGATGGCGGCGCAGGTCGGGCTGGTCCCCATCGGTGGAAAGGATGCGGTCCAGCCCCAGGCCGGCAAGCACACAGGCGGGGAAGGCGAGGAGAAAGGCGATCATTCCGATGGCGCGAAGGTCGCGTACGCCGGGTACCAGGTGATAGAACAGTCGATAGATCGGGGTATGGGTGCCCAGAGAGAAGACGGCTACCAGGAGGAACAGAGTCAAGAAGAGCTTGACGCGGGAGTCCTTGCGGATCCGGCCAAGGGAGATTGCGGCCAGGAAGAGGACGACGATGCCGATATAGTCGGAGTTCCACTTCCCGGCGTTTCGGCCCCAGTAGAGCTGGTTGAAGTGACCGAACTCGGGTACGATCAGGGACACGAGGTCTTCCGGGTGCGAGCTCCAGGAGGCGGCGAAGGCCATCCCGGCGTCTTGCCCCCGATCCACGCCACGCTTGCTCAAGGTTGCACCCTCCCACGGAGGGAAGATCCCTTCCGCCCCGATCGCGAGTCCCAGGCAGACGGCACCGGCTGCCAGCAAGGACCGGCTCGCCGCCGCGCCGATGCTGCGCTCACGGAGGTAGAAGGCCACAAGCTCGAAAAGGAAGAAGAACCCGAGTCCCCAAAGGGAGTAGTAGACGATCTGGATGTGGGGTGAATAGACGCCCAGGGCGATGCCCAGGCTGAGGACCAGGAAGTAGATCCAGCGCCGGTCCTGCATACCCCGATGAAGGGCCCAGACACTGAAGGGGAAGACGGAGATGGCCGACATCTTCGCGTAGTGCCCGGCCTGGGTAAACCCGAGGACCGTGGGGGCCGACGCGAAGGCCACGCCCCCAAGCCACGCCGCAAGAGGACGGATGCCGTAGCCTCGCAGACACAGGAAGGCGAAGTACCCCGCGCAGAACATGGCGAAGACATAGCGCCACCCGTAGTAGCGATAGTCAGTGGTGAAGAGCTTGAGGAGGTGCACGGGCATGAAGTAGTCATGCCGCGAGGCCGACGTGCCCGGCATACCCCCGTTGAATGGCAACCAGGCCGGGAGCCCCAGCTCACCGGCCTTTTCGACGACGGGATTGTCCCCTTTGTGGAAGTCGGTGCCGAGATCCGATCCGTAGATCACGTCGTCGGTGAAAACGAACCCGGCGAAGTAGACGATGCTTAGAACGGCGAAGAACAGGGGAGGCCCCCAGGAGGAGGAGGCAAGCCTGGATACCGCATCGAAGGCCGATGGCTTCCGGGCTTCAGCGTGCGATTCCGTTCTTCGTCTTCTCCCACCTCGATGCTTGGCCATCTGGCTACCCCTGTGGATTGGGCCTGTCAACGGGCCCTGGATTGCCTGCAGCCTGTTCGTAGACCCGTTCCTGCTCGTGCGCCACCTGGTCCCACCTAAAGCGACCCGCCCAGCGACGGCCCGCCTGGCCGAGGGAGCGCGTCAGGGCCGGGTCCCTCAGAAGCCGTCCCATCGCCTCGGCCAATGCATCGACATCCTCGGGCGGCACAAGGAGGCCGGTCTCATCGCGGCGGACGGCGTCTGCGAGCCCGGGGATGTCCGATCCGACCACGGCCTTCCCGGCCGCACTCGCCTCGAGGGCAGCGATTCCCCAGCCTTCGTAACGGGAGGGTGCGCAGACGAACAGCGCTCTCGTGTAGAGCTCACGTTTCCGGCTTTCCGTTACCTCACCAAGGACCTCGATCCGGTCGGCGAGGCTCAAGGAACCCGCCAACTTCTCCAGTTCCCGGACACGTTCGGGCACGCCGCGGCCGGCCACGACCAGCCGGATTTCCGGGTGGCTGTCGGCGAGGCGCGCGAACGCCTCGAACAGGAGATCGATGCCTTTGTTGTAGGTATCCAGCCTCCCGAAGCAGAGCAGGTAGTCCCCCTCCGGCGTACTGGAGATGAAGCAGCGGTCATCGACCCCGTTGTAGACGACCGTGATCTCGGCATCCTGTCCTGCCAGACGCACGGCCTGCAACCGGGTGCCGGGAGAGACCGCGATGATCCTCCTGTAGAGACGGGCTATGAGCGATTCGGCGAGCCACGCGGCCAGACCTGCGAGCCGGTACTTCTCGGTGGCGTGACGAGACATCAGGTGGTGCAGGACGAGAACGGCACGGCGACGCAGATAGCCGGGTGCCCACACCGGTGCAAACGCCGAGAAATCGTGGACCCACAAATCGAAGCGCTGGCGACGCAGGTGAAGGGGCAGGAGCAGACTGTAGCTCAGCCGGCTGAGTGCGTAGGACCGCGATGTGCCGATCCGGTGCACGCGGATGCCTTCGACGATCTCGCTGTCGCGGCAGCCGGGGAAGCATCCCGAGACCCGGGTGATGTCGTGCCTTTCCACGAGCCGACGGTTGATCTCGAGGGCCCGAACGGCGCCCCCTCCGCCACACCACGGATTCCGGGTGTCGTCGTATATGGTGTGCAGGATCTTCACGGCGCATCCCCCTCGCGGGCAGGGCTCGTGGGCCTCCTTCCACGACGTCTCGAGCGGATCAGGGCGAGGATGGCGCAAGCGGCTAGAATCAGGTTCAGGGCCAGGAGCGTGCGTCTCAAGGGCGAGAGCCGGGGCACGAGCACGATCCGGTGCTCGCCTTCCTCGAGGCGCAATGCGATGAATCGGCCGGCCGTCTGATAGGGCTCGACGGCAAGACCATCGACCTTGACATCGAGAAAGGGGTAGTGCGCATAGGCCAGCCGGATGAAACAGGGCGCCGAAACGCGTACCGCCATTTCTACGCGTTGATTCCAGACGCGGTGTTCCAGGACCTGGACCTCCGGCCGGGTCCCCAGGTCCTCGACGCCATCGTAGCCCGTCAGCAAGATCCGCTCGCAGGTGCTGGCCAGGGGATTCAGATTCATGGCCCGCAGCAACTCCGTGGCCGCTCCCAGCATGCGCCCCGCGTCTGGATCGAGGTCGAGTCGATATCCCTCGATTCTCGAAGAGACCGTGACAGGGCTGTTGATAGGTAGCGACCAGCTCACCGACCGCCAGGCCTCCTTCGCATCGTCCGTCTGGATGGAGAACACGTGCCTGGTGTTCAGCTGGTAGAGCCCGCTCACGATCAGATCGAATGCCTCTGAATCGTTGAGCTCCTCTGGGTCACGCACGCCTTCGATGAGCGGATTCAGGAAGGCCTCCAAGGGTCTGCCAAGGGCGTACATCGCCAGGGGCTGCTCGTTGTAGCTTCCGAGGAAGGGCACCGTTCCGGTGCGGATGGGGAGCCACGACAGGATTTTCGGCCGGTAGACGTTCGCCGTCGTATGAAAGACCCTGTAATCGGGCAGCTGGCCGTCCGTGAACCGGTTCGCGTCCATGCGCAGGTTGGTGTGGGCCTGGCGCGAGATCATCAGGGGGCCTTCGTGGGTGCAGGGGTGGCGGAAGGTGGTGGCCCCCAGGTCGACGGCGATCACGAGCACGATGGCTGTGAAGACCGGCGTGGACCAAGATCCCGGCTTGCGAAGGCGCATCAGGGCCGCCGCGCCAACTCCGGCCATGACCGATACGAAGAACGTGACGAAGAGGAGGTAGCGCGATGCGTTGAAGGCCTGAATCAGGCTCGACTCGCGCAACACGGGCCACCTGTATCCGAAGACCAGGATCAGGGACACCAGCAGACAGAGTGCACCTGCCCTGGAAGCGGGCGACCCGATCCGTTCTCGCGACGCGAAGGCGGCCACGAGGCCCACAATCGCGAGCAAGACGAGCGAGGCCCCCAGATAACCACCGTACCAATGGGTCGTTTCCACAGGTATGAGCGGGAACCGGTAGTTCGACCAGACCAGCAGGCGCCGCCAGTCGGGGTCGGGTGTGGCGGACATCGACAGGCCGAAGCGGAGCCCGGTGTGCACCCGTTCGATCCACATTGGCAGGGCCAGGTAGGCGCCGACGACCAGTCCACCCCCGAGTAGGAGCAGGCTGCGCGGAAGCCACGTCTTCAAGGGCGTTCCTCGGCGTTCCGTCCAGAGGCGGACCAATGCGTAGCCGATCAGGAGTCCGGTCGTCCAGAACGCGTAGCCCGGGTGTGTGAAGGCAAGAAGGCCCAGTGTCGTCGCTCCCGCCATCGCCGATCGTAGCCACTCCCTTTCCATGCGAAGTCGTTCGAAACAGTAGAACGG
>JASLMQ010000695.1 GCA_030746455.1 Candidatus Latescibacterota bacterium | reverse complement strand
CATAGATGTGCCGGTCCGCGCACCCCGCCAGGATCTCATCGTTGCCATCCCCATCGATGTCACCCGAAGCCAGGCTCAGCACCTGGACGTTCATGCGCGTCCAGTTGTCCCAGTTCATCGGCTGCCACACCAGCTTCTGCGACCAGACCTTCCTGCCGGATGCATCCAGCCTGTAAACCGTCTCCCCATCCCCACCGGCAACAACCCCGCCGTCTTGAAGGGCCAGCACCGCTCGGACGGCCCCCTGTACGCTCGCCCGCCAGCGCAGCCTACCCTCCCGATCGAATGCCGCAATCCCACCTGCGGCGTCGCTCGCGCAGCACCCTTCTTCCCACGTCGCGAGTGAAGTCAGGGCCCCCTCGCACCGGGCACGCCACGCGGGAGCCCACTCACGCCTCGCGACCTGAAATGGGGTCGGATCCCCCGCATCCGCTACAGGGCCTGGTGTGGGCAGCGTGGCCCCATCGTCCCGCAGTTCCGGCGCCTCTTCGCCGTGTGCCAGGGCCACAGACACTGACCCTCGCTCATCCGCGATACAGTATCCCGCCGAGTCGAGAGATAGGGAGTAGTCTCGCACGCTCTCCCGTCTATCCGCCCAGAAGAGCGTGGCAAACCGCACCCCCTCACCTTCCCGCAGGCGTCCCAGCGAACGCTGGACCCACCGCGTCCCTTCTTTCTCGCTACCGAGAACGGCAGGCATCAGGTCCTGAACGCCGCTGCCTGCGTGCCGCATCGTCAACGCCGCATCTCCCTGGGTGGAGTGGAGCGTGTCGCCGATCAACGCCACCTCTCCCACCAAGTGCCATTGCGCTTCGACGAGAAACTCACCATCGCATTTGGCCCGGATCTCGTCGACCACAAGAAACCAGAGATCCGTGGCATGCACGATATGGCGGTGCCAGTCCGCCAGGCCCGGGTAACTCATCGACGTCCCGGAGGCGGAAAATCGGTCTCCCCTTCCGACGTAGCGAAGAGCGGCGTACCTCGGCTCGCAGCCGGGTCCCGCGCCGTCCACGGCGATGTTCACGCCCACGTGCTCACGAACCGATCCCGGGCTGAGGCGACCGGCCGCCGGTACCCCGCCAAACCAGGTCCGTCCCCGGCTCGTGAAACGAACGATGCAGTTGCCGTCCTGGTAGGAATGGGAGCCGCCCGAGATGCCATCCAGAAGCAGGTAGTCGTCCGTTTCCGACCATCCGGACCGGAACCAGACCTTGTCGAACGCCTTTTCGTAGGGAACGTCGCGCCGGTAAACCCCTTCAGGCGCGAAGCCTCCATATTCCTCGATCGAGTCGTAGAACAGACGTGAGAGCGGCGCCACGCCCATTCCGGAGAGCCGTCGTGGCTCCACAGCGGCACGGCCCGTCACCCAGCACCTGAGCGGTTCTTCCCCCCCTCTCAGCGCCCGCTTCACGAGTTGATACTCGCCGGACACGCCGCAGGGCCAGAGGTATTCGTCGTTCCCCGTCGCCGCGGCCGCCACGAGGAAGTAGTGCACAGGGCCCCCCTCAAGCAGGCTGTGTGCGATGAGAGCGCGATCCACACCCTCTAGGTACGGCGTGCTGGTGAAGTAGTCTGCCCTGCCGCACGCCAACGCGTAGTCCGCCGTGTTGCACAGGGAGGCTGCCCACTGGTGGCCCCAGGAGTCGCAGACCGGCTTGTTCGAAGCCATCTGCGGCGCGAAGAAGACATCGGCTAGCTTCATCCAGGCCAGACCCTCCATGAGTCCATGGACCTGGTGGAAGTAGCGTCCCCCATAGAAGAGATCCAGGCCAGACCGCGTCTGGTGATTCTGCCTCACGCGCTCGGTCCCCACATGTGCCAGGAATCCCAGGTTGCCGGCTCCCTCGGCGGATCGGTAGATGCCCAGCAGCGACTCGAGCGTCTCCTCGCGCAGGGACGACGGGATACCCGGATGGTGCTCGATGGCAGCAAAGGGCAGCAGCAGGGCGCGAAGGAACCCGTGGATGCAGGGAGGGTCCGGCAGATCCCGCTCGAACCAGCGAATGCGTACGAAATTGGAGACCAGACGGCAGAACGTCCGTATCAAATCGCCCGACCCCGTTTGCGCAGCCAGCACGCCGATCTCCGAGATGGACCTCATGTAGGTCCAATCACCAGCCCCAAAGGGAACGCCCGCCTCGAGGTCCTCCACCCCCTTCTCTAGCCGGTCCTGCGCCGGGCCCTCGTACAGGTCTGCCCATTGCCCCTGATAAACCCGGTACTGGGTCGGCATCACCGGCCCCCCATCGGCCACGGCTCCGGCAAGCGCCTTCGATGCCTCGAGCACATCGTCCCCCTGGCTTACCCCCACCACGATTGCGTGCCCAACGTCAGGCAACGAATAGGGAACGGTGCGGATCGCCCATCCGCCTGGTCCCGGCCATGCGCGGTCGGTGAAATCGTAGGCCCGGAAGTAGAGCTCACGGAGGAGGGCGTTGTCCATCATGTTGCCCAGCGCGATCGCGTGGCGACCGGCCAGGGCTTGCGTGTCGTCGGGCAAGACCTCCACATCGGAACAGCCGGTCCCCGAGAGAACCGCCGCCAGATCCCTCGCAGCCGACTGATACGTCTCCCCCTGGGGCGCCACGATGCAGACGCCGGCTGTCAGGTCGGTCTCATGGATCGGATCTGAGAATGGCGTGCCCAAGTTCGGCTCCTGTCACAGGTTGCTCACGTGGCCGTCCGTCTGACCCTTCGCTTTCCTGGTCCTCGTCCTTGGTGGGGCAACGGTTCCCGGCTACTGCACACTGACACTCAGGACGCAACCACCGCTGTCATTCCGAGCGCGTTGCCCTACGCAGCTGGGGCCTGCCTTCTCTGTTCAGTGCGCGAGGAACCCCTGCACCTCAGCCATCCGCGACAGGTCAACGGGACAGCACACTCATCGTGTGATCGGCCTCCACACAGGGATCCCTCGGTCGCTTCGCTCCTCGGGATGACAGTTTCGTCGCGTTATAGAGGCAATGACATCAGCAACTGCACACTACCCAAAACACCTCACCACCCCATCCTTTCCACCCACCAGCATCACGCCCTCGCCCCAGTGCGGTGCCCATACGGCCGCCGTGGTCCTGGCTGTGCCGTCGCTCGACGCCGCGATGTCCCCATCTGCGCCGAGGGCCACAACCGATCCGTCTCGCAGGGCAACGCGGCACCCGCCGACCTCGTGGGGGGCCAGGCCCACAACGGGTTCGGCCAGAAACCGACTCCAGATCCGTCCACCGTCCGCGTCGAAGCGCTGGACGTATCCGTTTTCCGCACCCGCCAGAATGCGACCGTCCAGCACCTCGACGCTCAGGACGGCTCCCCCGAGGTCCGCATCCCACCGGACCTCGCCGTCATTCCCATACACGATCAGCTGCCGATGGTTGGTGTCCACCCCGCTGATCACCTCGTCACGACCGTCACCGTCGACATCGGCCACGCGCAGGCACTTCGACCACGAAGGGACCGACCAGCACATGATGTCCGGGCGCGACAGCGTCTGAACGCAGGCGCCCTCCGCGTCGAAGGCCCGTATGCAGCCGAAGATCGAGGGATCGGCCGATCCGGCCAGCACGAGTCTCACCGACGGATCGCCGAGATCGGCGACACCCAGGCAGGTCGGAGGCCCCCACTGGCAGGCCGACCGCCAGAGCAGGTTCCCATCTGCGTCGAAGGTGTAAACATGCCGATCGGCGCAGCCCGCCAGGATCTCATCCCTGCCGTCTCCGGTCACATCAGCCGATGCGAGGCTCAGAACCATGGTGTTCATCCAAGTCCAGTAGTCCCAGTTCATCGCCTGCCACTCGAGCTGCTTGGACCAGACTTCGTTGCCGGACGCGTCCAGCCGATGTAGCGTTTCAGCATCCCCCCCGGCAACCACGCCTCCATCCTGCAACCCGCACACCGCCCGGATTCCGCCGCTCAGCCTCCGGGTCCAGAGGGTCCGTCCCTCACGATCGAAGGCCGTGATCCCGCCGTTGTTGTCGCCTGCAAAGCCACCATCCTCCCACACCCCCGTTGAGGCTACAGGACCCTCGCAGCTGACACCCCAGGCCTCATCGGACTCTCGCCTCTGGATAGAGAAGGGTGCCGCATCAGATGCTGCCGTCGCCGTTCCTGATGCCGGCAGGACTACCTCGCCGTCCCCCATCGTGGGCGTTGCGATATCGGGCGACAGTGCGACAGAAACGCCCTCGTCCTCGCCATCCACGCGATATCCCGAAGCGTCGGACGTCAGGACGTAGGCTCGAACGTTCTCTCCTCTATCGACCCAGAAGAGCGTGGCGAACCGAACCCCCTCATTACGGCGGAGCGGAACCAGCGAACGTTGTGTCCATCGCGTTCCTCCCTTGATCAGCGCCGACCCGACCGAACCGGAAACCTGCTCCGCGCTCCCAAGGTGCTGCATGGTCAGACAGGCGTCCCCCTGTGTCGATCGCAGCACACCGCCCGATAGCTCCACATTGCCGAGTACGTGCCATCTGGCCTCGACAAGGAAGTCCCCCGCCGTCCTCGCCCACACTTCGTCGACCACCAGGAACCAGCCGGTCTCACTGTGGATGACGTGCCGATGCCAATTCCCCTGCTCGGGGCAGGCCATCTCGGTTCCCACGGCCGACAGTACCGCACCAACCGAGCGATAGCGAAGCGAGGCGTACCGCGATTCACACCCCGGCCCGGCCCCGTCGACCGCTATGCTCACGCCCACGTGATCCCGAACCGAAGCGGGGCCCACGCGCGAGCCGAACCAGTTCTGGCCCTTGCTCGTGAAGCTCACGATGCAGTTGCCATCCTGATAGGAGTGGGATCCGCCCGAAACCCCGTCCAGAAGCAGGTAGTCGTCGTCCCTGGACCATCCCGAACGGAAGTACACCTTGTCGAACGTCGCCTCGTAGGGAACTTCGCGCTGGTAGACGCCTGCCGGTGCGAGCCCCCCGTAGTCTTCCATCGAGTCGTAGAACAGGCGCGACAGCGGGGCGACGCCCGAGCCGGACAGGCGGCTCGGCTCTGCCGCCTCGCGTCCTGTCACCCAGGACCGGAGGGGCGCTTCCCTGCCTCTGAGTGCCCGTTTGATGAGGCCGTCTTCATCGGACACACTGCAGGGCCATAGGTACTCGTTGTTGCCCGTCACGGCAGCAGCCATCAGCAGATACTGCGTGGGGCCCCCCTGTAGAGGTCCGTGCGCGATGAGCGCCCGATCCGCGCCCTCCAGGTACGGCCCGCTCGTGAAGTAGTCCTTCTTCCCCGAGGCGAGCGCATAGTCGGCCGTATTGAACAACGAGGCGGACCACTGGTGGCCCCACGAGTCACATACGGGCTTGTTCGACGTCATCTGCGGCGCGAAGAAGACCTCGGCGAGCTTCATCCATCCCAGGCCTTCCGCAAGGCCGTGGACCTGATGGAAGTAGCGTCCTCCGTAGAAGATGTCGAGTCCGGATCGGGTTTGGTGGTTCTGCCGTACCCGATCGGTTCCCACGTGCGCAAGGAATCCCCGGTTCCCGGCCCCCTCGGCGGATCGATGGAGCGCAAGCAGGATGTCCAGCGTGTCCTGGCGAAGTGTCCTCGACAGGACCGGGTGGTTCTCGAGGATCGAGAAGGGAATCAGCAGGTTCCTAAGGAATCCATGGATCTGTGGCGGATCCGGAAGGTCGCGCTCGAACCATCGCCGTTCGGCGAATAGGCGAATCTGCTCGCAGAAAAGATCGATCAGGCCCTCTCGGCCCGTGTGCACGGCTAGCATCCCGATCTCTGAGATCGCATTCATGTAGTTCCAGTCACCTGCGCCGGTCCTGTATTCGACCTCCAGATCGGTGTCCGCCCTCTCGAGCCACTCGTCCGCCAGGCCCGTGGAGAGCTCCCCCCACCTCCCCAGCTTGACGCGATACTGGTATTCCAGTCGCCCCGATCCCTCGTCGACCGCCTGTCCCAGCTCCCTGACGGCCCCCAGGATGTCCTGTGCGGCACTCACGCCTACCACGAGGACGTGGCCCACTCCCTCCCCCGAGTGCGGCACGGTCCGAATGACCCAGCCGCCTGGCCCGGGCCAGGCGTAGTCCGTCATGTCGTACGCCTGGTCGTAGAGCTCGCGCAGGAAGTCGCTGTCCATCATGTTGCCCAGCGCGATGACGTGGCGACCGTCGGCAGGAGTTTCGTCGTCCAGTACGACCTCGGCCGCGGCCCCGGTGGCACGCTCCAGAGCCGTCCGCAGCTCGTGCGCGGCCGCCTGGTACGGGTTGGCCGGTGGCGCGCAGATGCAGACACCCTTCGACAGATCGGTTTCGTGGATAGCGGGCATGAAAGCCATGTTGAACTCCCTTGATGTTCTCTATGATCCACTCTCGGCAATGCTAGCGGAGCCTCTTCCACTCGTCGACCATCGCCAGCACATTCCCCCAGGGGAACACGGCCTTGCTCGACGATGTGGGAGAGATCACGAGCCCTTCCTTCCCGAACACCTCGAACACGGTTCTGACCGCCTGGCGTACCTCATCCGGCCGATCGTAGGGCAGGTGGATCGTATCGCTGGGGCCCGTCCAGAACGCCTTCCGGTCCCCTATGGCCTGGTTGAGGAGGACCGGGTCGGCATCCTGCATGAAGACGTCGGTGCAGAACAGGAAGTCGAAGTCCAGGGCGGCAAGGTGGTCGAGCATCGGCATGTATCCGCTGTGCATCGTGTAGCCGATCACGCGGTCAGCCTCGTGCACGATCCGTATCTCCTCGTTGATCCGCTCGCGCAGAAATCGGTCGAGCATGTCGGGACTGTAGAAGCTGCACGTCTCGTAGAACCCGTTCCGCCGCACCAGATCGACACCGAGATCCATGGCGATCTCGTAGTTTCGGAGGTTGTAGGCGTGGTCCACGTCCAGGTACGCATCGACCAGGTCCGGATCGGTGAGAGCCAGCATGCAGAGCTCCGTGGGCCCGAACATCTGGAGGGCCCCAGTGAGTCCCAGGCCGCCGTGGAAGCATACCGCGATGTCGTAGGCATCCGCGAGTTGCCTGGTCTGCTCGTATCCGAATCGGATTGGCGCGAGGTGTTCCTCCGATCCTGGCGGCAGCAGCACGTGCCGAAGGCACGCCACATCGGCGTGGTTCTCGATCCACGGCTCCACGCAATGGGCCGAGTTGTAGTCGCTGAAGAACGGTACGTCGAACCCGTGGGGCCAGGCGTCGGTCAGCCTCACCGCGCTGTGGAGATCGCCCGACGGCGTGGAGATCCGCTTGTGAATCACGTCGCCCTCGGTCCAGACCCTGGACGACACTTCAGGCTCGGG
>JASLMQ010000694.1 GCA_030746455.1 Candidatus Latescibacterota bacterium | reverse complement strand
GAACGTCCTGGCTGTCACATGCGCGCTGGAAGTACTCCAGCTCTGGCACCCGCCCTTCCTCGAGCTCGTGAGGCGTTCGTTCGTCGGGGCAACGCTGCTGGGCACGTCGTTCGACTGGGTGGACTTTCCGCATTACGTCGCGGGATGCGCAATCGGTTGGCTCTGGATGCGCCGGTTGGGAAGGCCAATGCAAGCGCCACTCGCCTGAGCAATGGATGGAGGCACACGCCATGGACTACCGCAAGCTGAGAGGTACAGAGATCGAGATTTCGGCGATCGCGCTGGGGTGCTGGCCGTTCGGGGCACCAGACACGTGGGGGCGGCAGGATGACGAGGTGTCGATCGCGACAGTGAAGGCGGCGCTGGATGCCGGGATCAACTTCTTCGACACGGCCGAGGGCTACGGGAAAGGCAAGTCCGAAGAGGTCCTCGGCAGGGGGCTGAAGGGCCGAAGGCAGGAGGCCGTGATCGCGACGAAGGTGGGCTCCGGCGATCCCGAGCAGGTTCAGGAAGCGTGCGAGCGCAGCCTGCGGTATCTGGACACGGACGTGATCGACCTCTACCAGATCCACTGGCCGAGGCGCAACGTGCCGATCCCGGACACGATGGGGGCGCTCGAGCGACTGGTGGAGCAGGGGAAGGTGCGTGCGATCGGGGTCTGCAACTTCGGGGTGGGTGACATGGGCGACCTGCCGGCATCCACACCCGTCCTGACCAATCAGCTCCCGTTTGGCCTGCTGTGGCGTCCGATCGAAGACGAGATCCAGCCGATGTGCGTAGAGCGGGGATTCGGGATTCTCTGCTACAGTCCCCTGAGCCAGGGGCTGCTGACCGGGCGCTACGCGTCGGCCGACGAGGTCTTCGAGGGGCTGAGGCGGACCCGTCTGTACGCCGGCTCCCGTCCCGAGGCCAACCACGGGGAGCCGGGATGCGAGGCGGAGGTGTTCGCCGCGGTGGAGAGGGTGCGAGAGATCGCGGCACAGGTGGGAGCGTCGATGACGGCTGTGTCGCTCGCGTGGGCGCGCCAGCAAGCGGGTGTGACTTCGCTGCTGGTGGGCGCACGCTCCTCCGAGGAGCTGGAGGAGGACCTGCCCGGAGCGGATCTGGTCCTGTCGGACGGCGATCTGAAGGCCCTCGCGGACGCGACAGAAGAGGTGAAGCAGAAGCTGGGGGGCAATCCGGACATGTGGATGTCGGAATCGCGATTCCGGTAGGGGACTCCGGACGACCGACGACGGACGATGGACGATGGACCGAGACCAAGGGAACGACGCGAGGGGCCGTTCTACGTCGTCTGTGGTCCGTGGTCAGTTTTGTGGAAGACGGACGACCAAGAAGCGCGCGCGGACAAACGCTTTGGGACGAGGGAGAGCCAAAAGACATGAATGCTGAGGTCAAACATCCGGTCTTCACGATGGAGTTCGATACCTCTCTACAGGCCAAGGAGGTCTGGGAGCTCGATATCGACGAGGCGCGGCGTGAGGCCGAGGTCGTGATGGGCATACCGGACGCGATCCTGGACGGGTGGAACCTGCCCAAGGCCTGCTTCCTGACGGTGGGATGTCCTCACTGCACCCTGGAGGACCGGCACAGGAGCTATCACATGTCCTGGTCACCGGAGGATCCGGATCGGACCCGGTGTCAGTTCTGCGGGCACGTGTACCCCAGTGACGCGCATCCGATGAATCGCGAGACCGAGGTGATGTCTCCCGCAGGCAACCTACAGCGCTATCCCTACCATCAGGGAAGGGACGGCCGGCAGTACTACATGGAATCGCAGATGCTCAACATCCGGCGATTCTGGCTGCGGCATCAGGCATCGCTTCTGGCCCATCTCTACGGGGAGACGGACGAGGAGGCCTACGCCCAGAAGGCCGGCGGGATCATCAGGCGATTCGCCGAGGTCTATCCCGACATCCCGATCCACGGGCCGGGGAAGCTGGCCAGCCCCGTGATCTACGAGACGGAGATCCTGCCGCGTCCGGCCAGTGGCGTGCAGCCGGTACCCGAGATCTGCGGACCCGAATCCCTGAGCGGGTACGAGCCGCCGTACCCCAAGCCGTCGACTCGATCGGGGCTATGGAACCGGTTCCCGTACGACGAGGTGCCGCTGACGCTGATGCTGGCCTACGACCAGGTTGCCGGAGCGCTGGACGATGAGACGCGGTCGACGATCGAGGACTACTTCCGTGACACGGTGAACTACCTGAGGACCTATCCTCGCTACCTGGGTAACTACGACCCGATGCAGGCGAAGTGGGAGATCGTGTGCGGCCGCGTGATCGGCGAGCCGGAGTTCGTTCATGGCGGCGTGATCCGACTCCAGTTGATGATGCAACACGTGTTCTTCCCCGACGGGATGTGGTGCGAGGGGGCGCCGCTCTACAGCTCGGCGGTGCTCAAGTTCATCTGTGATGCGCTGGCGTGCGCGCAGGGCTACTCGGATCCCGAGGGATTCATCGGGATCGAGGACGGCGTGCGCTACGAGGACTTCTCGCCCGACGAGATGACGGACATCGAGTACCACAGAGATGCGTTGAGGGTGATGATGACGCCCAGCGGGCACCTTGCGAGCGTGTACGACAGCGTCGGCGCATCGGTCTTCGAGGCGGATGAATCCAAGAAGCCGTATTTCGACGACACCCCACCGGATGCATCGGCGCCCGGATTGCTCTGGGCCTGCGGACACGCCGTGCTGGGCGCGGGAGCTGGGGACGATCAGGTGCAGTCGCGACTTCAGTTCATGTCGAGCGGCACCTTTTCCCACAGCCACAGCGACCGGCTGGGTCTTCAGCTCTTTGCCAACGGGAAGGAGATCGCGTCCGACATCGGGTATTCGCAGAACAATATGCGGGCCTACGCGACCTCCACGTTCGCACACAACCTGGTGATGGTGGACGAGACGGGTCAGTTCGACGGGTACTCGCCCGCGGGAGGACAGCTGATCGCCTTTGGCGACGATCACGACACGGTCCAGTTCGTGAGCGTGCGAGCGCCGATGGCATATGCGCACCTGAGCGAATACCGCCGATCCCTGGTGCTGGTGAAGGTATCCGAGACGGACGCCTATGTGGTGGACCTGTTCGACGTCCGTGGCGGATCTCAGCACGACTGGCTGCTTCACGGGGACGCCGATCGAGATGGGGTGCTGGCCTCCCATCTGGACCTGATGGATGTCGACGAGAATCCGTTTGCTTCGGCGGAGACGTTCAGAATGTGGGATTCGGAGAGCGGCTTCACGGGAGGGCCCGGGCTGCGTCACCCGGACAATGTGAAGAATGCCCTCGGACTCATCCGCAACGTACGCGCGACGCGGCCGAGCGAGGGTTGGTCGGCCACCTTCCTCCAGGATCCCGACGATGGAACCGGAGTCCGAATCCACATGCCCACCACGGATGGCATCGAGGTCCTGACGGGCGAGATTCCCTCGATCCGGCAGGCCGGAGACCGGAACCACGAGCTTCTGCGATACTGGATGCCGCTGGTAATCTGCAGACGACAGGGGGAGGACCTCGCAAGCCGGTTCCTGGCCGTGCACGAGCCGTATCGTGGCGGGTCGTTCGTCGATGCGGTCAGGCGGGATGGCTCGGCCCTGATCGTCGAGACCCGGGGCTTCACGGATGTGCATCTCTTCGGGGGTGGGAACGACACGTACGTGTCGGATGGATGCTACGGGTTCCTGCGGCTCAAGACCGGGAAGGTCCTGGCCGCGTATCTGGTCGACGGCACGAGACTGGATTTCGGGGATGTGTGCATCGATCTCGAGGAGGCAGACGAGGGTACGATACGGAAAGTGGATGGGAGGAGGCTACACCTCTCGGACGGGGCGCGGCTGGACCACGCCGATCGGGTCCACCTCTCATTCCCGAGCGGACAGGTCTATGCGGTTCCTGCCGAGCGAATCGAGCAGGAGGACGAGGGCTGCGTCGCGGTACTGAAGCACGATCCCCGATTCACGCTCGCAGAAGATGGGCGCAGCGGGCGGTTTGAGGCGTTTCCAAATGATGCGTTCGAAGGAGAGGTAACCTATCGGATACCAAGGTGCGGTGGGATCTAATAGAGCAAGGAGTCGAATCCGATGGATGCAGGGGCACGCGGCCGCGTGCCCCTCATTTGTTCTCCTTAGTACCCGTGGATATAGTGGCCGCCCTCGGGGAACCAGATGTAGTCGACAAAGAAGGAACAGCCCACGGCGAAGACGTAGCCGATAATGAGGCCGTAGCAGAAGGGACGCGCCCGCCGGTACAGGGCGATGCCGCCGAACCGGAGGACGAGCAGTTTGGCCAGCCAGACCAGAAAGATGTCCAGCACGTAGCGCCAGACCGGGCCGGTTGTCATGAGCATGAACCCCAGGGGATGGATCGGCCACCAGGTCAGACGGGTCTGAAGGAGCGTAACCAGCATCGCGATCCCTCCCCCGAGCATCCAGACCCCGATCTTGGCGGGATCGGCCACCGTGCGATCCGTTTCTGCCACGACCGAAGCGATCCCATTGTACATGCCCAGGGGCGCCCCCACGAGCGGCCAGACCCGGAAACTCGTCCCTCCCTCCTGGTAGCACAGCCAGATGGTGTAGATCACCGCGGACAGCATGCCCAGGATGACGCAACCGAGAACGAGGCGGGTGTTGTGCCTCCCCTTCTCCAGAAAGCGCTGCACGTGGGGGAGCACGGGAGGCAGCCGCCACCCGGGCAGCAGCCTCCAGTTGACGACCCGCATCGCGACCAGGTTGGGTTCCGAGATCCCGGCAGTCCCCAGCCAGATCTGGGGGATAGACGTTCCCCAGTTTGGGAACATGTAGGCGAAACCGCTCGCTGCGAGGTACTTCATCACGGCAAGGATGCTCGCCCAGAAGAGCAGCAGCCAGACCGCGGCCAGGGAGAGGCTGTAGCCCGCACGGCTGAGCCAGAAGACCATGTACAGGGACCCAAGTGCGATACTGGCCAGGGCTAGTCGGGACGACAAGAACACGGTCTCCGAACGGTCTTCCCTTCGTGCTCGGACCGCCTGTCGGATCACGCGTCCCAGATGACCTCTGGCCGTCCAGATCGCCCAGACGACGAGGGCCATGGTCGCGCCGTGGGTGAAGAGCCCCAGGATCTCACGCGGCTTGGCCTCCTGCCCGCTGAGCCCGACGGAGAAGCCGACTCGATGCATACCGTAGAGGGCAACCTGACCGGCCACGAAGATGGACCAGAGGCTGAACAGGATGTTGAGATCGCACAGGAACAGGAACCCAAGCACGGTGGGTAGCAGGCGGTAGGAGAACGGCCACAGATGGCGTGAGAAGGGAAAGCTCCTGAGGGCGTGGGCGTTGAAGTAGGAATCGAAGATGGCGATCCTGGGGAAACCCGGCACCCAGTACTCGATGATGTTCCAGAGCAGGGGAATCGCGGCGACCGTAAACCCTGCCCAGAACAGGCCGTTCTTCACGAAGGGCGGCCACCCAGGGCGCCGGTCGAAGCCGTCCGTGAGGTCCAGGGCCACCTGGGCCAGCGGGAAGGTCAGGCGTTCGTGTTCCGCCCACTGCCTGTGGAGGACCGCGCTGATCCCAAGTCCGATGCAGGCCATTGCCAGGGCAGCTGAACCGGCCCAGAAGAGGGGGGCGATCCATTCCTGCCATGGCCATGAACACCCACTCTCCAGACCCAGATAGAAGCCGTCTATCACGCTGGGATACGGAGTCGGGTACATCCACCAGGGCAGATACCCGAAGATCAGTTCGGACCACCTGTTCTCCGGGGAGGCGTAGTAGTGAGGCGCAGTGACCACACCGACCCACTGGGTCGCCCAGTTGTAGCCGGCCAGAGAGCCACCGACCCAGAGTATGCACAGCAGGACTCGCAGTTCGGCGGTAGACAACGACAGACGCGGACAGAACCGCTTCAGGGGTACGTTGGCAAGGAGCCAGAATACAAACGGGAGCAGGGCGACGAGCGGCAGGTTCGACATCGACATCGCGCCCGAGCGGGTCTTGAACTGCAGGAATGTGGCCGCCACGCAGATGAAGACGAGCGTGAAAACCGCGAGCACCAGCGCGGGTCGTCGTATGGCAATTCGATCTGGGCCGGCTTGATCCGCAACCTGTGCTTGCGCCGCCCGTCGATCAGGACTCTCAGCCGCCAAGGCCGTTTCCTCCACGCTGCAGCAGCTCGTGAGCCTTTCCAACGATTATGTCTTCGATCTTGGGCCTGAACGGGGTAGGGAGATCGCCTACGGCCATCCAGCGCTCGACCTCATAGCCACTCTCCGGAATCATGCGAGCGGAAGGGATGTAGGCAGAGACGTCGTCGCAGCAGCCGCTGACCCAGGTCGCATCTCCCAGCTCGTGCTTGAGGCGCAGGGCGTAGTCCACGCACATCTCGCCGGCAAGGACCTTGACGAACAGGTCCTGGTACTTGCCCTCGGACTGCTGGGTGCGGGAGCTGAATCCTGCCATCCACACGGGACGGTCGGGCGTGATGCAGAGAGATGCCGCACCTGCCCTCATCGAGGTGTCCTCCCCTGCGATATCGCTATTTTGGTGTGATGGTGACCGATCTAGCGGACGCCGACGGGCACGTGGAGGTGGGCGATCCCGGTGACGCCCCGATCGTCTGTCCGCTCCACGCGGACGAGGTAGTCTCCCGGGGTGTCGTAGCGGTGGCCAGTTCGCGCATATCCGTCGGGCGCATATCGGTCCACGTTGCCGTCCGAGCGCACCGTGACGGGGGCTGTCCCGTCGCCGAAGTCCCATGTTTCGCTGCCCTCCGTGGTGTGGAAGGCGCGAACGAGAAACGTGACCGGATCTCCCGGTCGCAGGCCGAGGGTGGGATGGTAGGCCGGATGGAGTCGCACGGGCAGCATGCCGAGCAGCTCGTCCATAGGCGCGTGCGGGTCGAGCAGGCGCGACCGCCAGTGCTCCTCCACATCGCTGTCCAGGACGGTGACCCGCGCGAAGTCGTAGGCGATGCGGCCCTCGTTGTCGGCAACCCTGAGGATCTCGCTGTAGGTCCCCGGTCGGTCGTAAACGCGATCGGCTTCCACCCCGGATGCGGTGGATCCGTCGGTGAAGGTCCAGTCGTACCGAGCAATCTCTCCGGACGCGCTCCACGAACGAGACCCGTCCAGACGGACGGGCCGCCCTGTCCAGGCGAACAGGCGGGGCTGCGCGACGGCCATCAAGGGCAGATCCCGCTGGCGGCGGTAGGCCTCGTGGATGAAGGCATAGGCCTCCTGTGTCCCCCACTCGCCTGACGGCTGGACAGACTTGACCTCGAAATGGAGGTGGGCCCAGCCGCCGCTGGTTCCCCTCTTTCCGAGGGTGCCGATCGGCGCTCCAGTGGACACCCGATCGCCGACCTGGATCGCCGGCTCCACGCTGTCGAGGTGTACGTACCTGTAGTACCAATCTCTGGCGTCGAGCACGGTGACGATGTCGCCTCTGAAGTAGTACACGGCCGGAACGATGCTGAAGCCGTAGGCCTGCCTGGTGTCTTCGTAATGCGCGCGGACCTCGTCCTCGGACAGGGATCGGTTGTAGATCCGAGCCTCGTCGATGACGCCATTGAAGTATG
>JASLMQ010000693.1 GCA_030746455.1 Candidatus Latescibacterota bacterium | reverse complement strand
ATCAAAAGGCTCGAGCAGAACGGGTACTACGACCTGCTTCAGAAGAAGTGACGGAAGACGCCGATCTCCCGGCCGAAACGGAAAGGGGCACTCACCGCATCCGGCGAGTGCCCCCACCACTTTGGTTCAGCCGAGATCGCCTATCAGGAGCCTCCCGTCAGGTCCTCGATGCCCTCGATGCGACCCTCCTGGATGTTGATCTCTTCGCGCCGGCGCACGCGTTCCACCTGGCCGTCACGGAGGTCCACCACACGGTCGGATGCGCCCAGCATCTTGTGGTCGTGGGTGTTCGTCACAATCGTGGAGCCACTCTCCTGCTGGAGCTGCTTGAGGAGCTCGATGATCTCCTGCCCCGTGTTGAGGTCCAGGTTGCCCGTGGGCTCGTCGGCGAGGATGAGGTCCGGGTCATTGGCCATCGCGCGGGCGATGGCGATGCGCTGCTGCTGGCCGCCGGAACACTCAAAGGGCTTGTGGTGGATGCGGTCGCCCAGTCCGACGAGGCTCAGCTTGTGCGCGGCCCTTTCCTCGTAGTCGGACTTCTTCATTCCCGAGAAGACCATTGGCAGTGCAACATTGTCCAGCGCAGTCATCACGGGAATGAGGTTGAAGCTCTGGAAGATGTAGCCGATGTTGTGGCAGCGGTGGTAGGCGATCTGCGCCTGGGTCAGAGACGCCATTTCCACGCCATTGACCTTGACGCCGCCCTTGGTCGGTCGATCCAGCGCCCCGATCATGTTAAAGAGCGTCGTCTTGCCAGACCCCGAAGGTCCCATGATGGAGAGGTATTCGCCCCTGATCACGTCGGCGTTCACACCCTTGAGGGCGTGTAGTTCCACATCACCCATGCGATAGGTCTTCCAGACGTCACGCACCTCGATGATGTGGTCCTCTTCGGAGTTCTGGGGAGGCGTGGAGGATTGCTCTTCGGGCTTCTGTTCCATGTGCTTTCTCCCTGGAGCCATACTGCAACGAATATCGTCTCAAGCTGTGGCGGTAGTGTAGAGAAATCCCCGTCCTGTGTCAAGCGTTTTGTACCGGATCCGGTATCCGGTGCGGGTACCTGAGATCGGCGGACGGAAACCGGATGGAAACCCCTGGAGGTGCGCCCAATGAAACTCGCTGTGTGCAATGAGTTCTTCGAAGGCTGGAAGATCGAGCAGGTGTTCGACTACGCCGCCGAGATCGGATGCGACGGCGTGGAGATCGCGCCCTTCACGCTGGCCAGTACCGTCGGACGGATCTCGTCGCGTCGGCGGAGGGAGATCCGCAGGGCCGCCGAGAAGGCCGGGGTGGACGTGGTCGGCCTGCACTGGCTCCTCGTGAAGCCGGCGGGCCTACACATCACCCATCCCGATGCCAAGGTGAGGAAGCGGACGCAGGAGTACATTAAGGCCCTGATCCGGTTCTGCTCTGACATCGGCGGGAAGGTGATGATCCACGGGTCTCCGCAACAGCGCAGGGTCGAACGGGGATGGGATCGCGAGGAGTGCTGGAATCGGGCGGCAGACGTCTTCGCGGGATGCACGGACCTTCTGAAGGAGGCCGGCGTCACCTATTGCATCGAGCCGCTCACGAACAAGGAGACCAACTTCATCACCTCGGTGGGGGACGCCCTGAAGATGGTGGCCGCCGTCGGCCATCCGAACTTCCAGACGATGGTGGACTGCAAGGCGGCCGCGGCGGAGGCGAGGGCGCACGTAGACGTGATCGCGGAAGCCGGGAAGGCGATGCGGCACGTCCACGTCAACGATCCCAATCTGCGCGGGCCGGGCTTCGGGGAACTCGATTTCGCGCCGATCCTCAGGGCCCTCCAGGACCGCGCGTACGACGGGTATGTGTCGGTCGAGGTCTTCGTCTTCGAGCCGGACCCACGTACGATCGCATCTCGGAGCATCGGGTACCTGAAGGGGATTCTGGACGGCCTGTCGGCATAGGTTCGGGGCTCCCCCGGCGTGCGGTGGGAGCCCCTTGGTGGTTGCGGACTGGGGGGGCGCGGCGCCGCGCCCCCCCTTTTGCCGAGAGCTAGAACCCCCGACGATTCCTAGACTCCCGGCCATAGGCGCGAACGGTCGTGCTGAGTAACAGCGAAACGAACAGCATCACGAATCCCAGTCCGATTCCCCAGACGTTGGTCGTGGACAGCAAATACATCGCCGCCCCGACCGTTCCGATGACCAGCAACTGGCGCATCAGCAGC
>JASLMQ010000692.1 GCA_030746455.1 Candidatus Latescibacterota bacterium | reverse complement strand
TGCTATCGCAGCCCTCCGGCCGCGGATTCGTCAACCGGGATATCCTGGAGACCCTGCTGGGAAACCTCCTGGAATGCGCCGCCCCCGGCTCGCACAACGCCGTAGAAACCGGACGCCCCGAGGGATTCGACAGGGAGATCGAAGAGATCGTCGATCAGCTCTATGCTATGATCCTGCAGTCCCTCATTGCGGTAGAGGAAGGGGGTGAGGATCACGAGACTCGGGCTGTTCACACAGCCTTTGCGCTCCTGTGCGGGATGCCCAGGCTCAAGGAGCGGGCACTGTGGAACCGGTTCGCGTCGTTGAGAGACCCTGCGGTATGGGATGCTTATGTCCTGGAGAAGAACGGGTTCTGCTACGACAAGCTCGCGGACATCGACTTCAACGGCGCGATCGATGCGGCAATCGAGGCAAGGGACTTCGAGCGCTACAAGAGCTTTCTGAACGAGCACGGGCTCGGTTTCGCATTCGACTACCAGATGCGGCTCGTCACCAGCACCTATCCCGGGTGGCGCGTGCTGTTCTACCATGACGTAGCGTTCGAACTCACCCGCTCGGGCCCCCTTAGGCATGATCCCTCGGTGTGCCGGGTCGCCGTGCCTCTCCTGCCTCGGGCCATATCCGAGCTTGGAGGGCGCTACTATCAGGCCGACATCCACCCCGAGACCCAGATCGGGGACGCCAATTTCCTGGAGCACCCGCACCGCGGTCTGACCACTGGCCAGACCGGCGTTATCGGCTCCGGCTGCGTGCTCTACCCGTGCACCCTTGGGGGGCTCACCGAGAAGGTCAGGAGACGCCACCCCGAGATAGGCGACTTCGCCAAGATCGGGACCGATGCCACCCTGTTGGGGCCAGTGGTCTTGGGTGAGGGCAGCAGCGTGGGAAGCGGTACGGAGGTCTACGGCTACGTGCTGGTCGGTCCGGATTGCCAGATCGGGTCGTCCGTGGTCATCGGGACGGTTCGAACCGGTCCAGAGAGACCGGGCACGATCCAGCTGGGGCGAGGTGTGCGTGTGGGCGACGGGACCATCATCGAGAACGGCATGGAACTGGGCCTCACGATACCGGATGCGGCGGTCATCCCGGCTCGAAGCCACCTCGTCAACGACGGAGTCGGCAACCCCCGAGCCGTGGGGAGCTGACGGGTGTCCGCGGCCGGTCACACCCTTTCGAAGGGCAGGTCGGGTGAGGGCAGGTCCGAGGCGCAGAAGGTGATCACACGGTCGTGCGGCGACGTCGCATTCAGCTCCCTGTAGTAGGCGAAGAGATACTCATTCATGTAGCCCGCCCACCTTCCCCCCCTCTGCTCCGCCCAGGCTCTCACCCTGGGCTCTCCTCCCTCCACGCCGTACCACTCCCGCGCCAGCTTCAAGACCCACGTGTCCACGGGCACGGCGTGAAGCCGGTCGAGCGAGAAGAGATCGATACACCCGCCCACCTTCGGACCGACGCCGGTCCTGGGGATCCGCCGGAGCTGGTCCGCAATCTCTCGCCAGCGCTCGAGCGGCACATCCCTAGCAACCCCGCCGTTGCCCAGGGCCTTCACGATGTGGCGGGCCGTGGTGGCGACCCAATCCGAGCGCCATCCAAACCTCCGATGCCTGAGGTAACTCCCATTCAGGGTACAGAGCACGTCGGGACGCGGGAAGGTCCAGTAGCGTTCCTCGTCGAAGAGAACCGGTTCTCCCAGAATCCGAGCGAGGAAGGTGATTCTCTGCCGGGTGAGTGACATACGGGCCTGGGCCGACAGGACATAGGAGATGATGCACTCGAACGGCTCCTGGCGCGCGAATCGGAACCCCCGCAATCGATCCCGGGCCTTCCGCAGGTGGCGATCTCCACGAGGGATCCGGCAACGGGGGGCCTCGTCCACACGGAGGTACCAGCGCAGGAAGTCCGAAACGGGCATCGTTCCCGCGTAGGTGTGAATCCTCTCACCCGAAGCCGAGAAGCGCACGCGGTTCCCTGCTTGCCTCAGATGGAACGCAGTGCCATAGGCGATTCCCTTCCACCATCCGTCGGCATCTCTCCCCCATCTGAATAGCTGTCCCGACGCCAGGGTGTGGCCGAGATGGAAGCCGGACGCCTCGATCTCACCCGAGATGAACCGGGCAGGTGTCGAGTCCGGGGTCTCGCTCCCCAGGTGCGCGGACCCAGGCGGGCATGTACGGCGGGTGTAGCAGGCCGCACAGACCGTGCGTCGCCTGTCGCGCTGTCCAAAGCATAGGGGACGGTCGCTCACCGCTCGATTCCTGGCACAGGTTCAAGCCGAGTTCCGATCGGCCGACAAGATACCCGACTCCCGTATGCAAGGAAAGGACCGATCGGGCCCCGAACCCCAGAAAGGCTTGACTCCCTCAGACGAATCCCATATCATGTACAACGGTAAGTAAGCAAATGCTTTCTGCCGGATGGGCACCGGCCGGCAGACGCTAACCCATTGAATTTCATCGAGAAGCATGCCTTTGGGCACTGAGGCGCAAGAGACACCGCGCGGCTTGGACCAGGAGGAGGTCCCCTCGGAAATCCTCGACGGCTTGCGCGGCCTCATAGATCCGGGTGACGAAATCCGGCTCTCCGTCTCCTCGGACATCCGGTTCGACGGAGCCTACGGGGACGCCTGGCTCGTGGCAACGGACAGGCACCTGGTCGCCCTGAGCCC
>JASLMQ010000691.1 GCA_030746455.1 Candidatus Latescibacterota bacterium | reverse complement strand
CCTCCTCTTCCTCCTCCTTCGACGCCTCGATGATCTTCTGGGTCAGCTCATGAGGCACCGGCTCGTAGTGCGAAAACTCCATCGAGTAGTCGCCGGTTCCCTGGGTCATCGAGCGGAGCGAGGTGGAGTACTTGTACAGTTCGGCAAGGGGCGCCTCGACGCGCACCATCTGGAACTTGCCTTCGGGATCGATCCCCTGAATCCGCCCGCGCCGCGAGTTCAGGTCTCCCATCACGTCGCCCAGATACTGCTCGGGGACAACGACATTCACCTTGTAGATCGGTTCGAGTAGGATCGGCTTGGCGGCCATGAAGGCCTTCTGGAAGGCCTGCGAGCCCGCCATCTGGAAGGCCATGTCGGATGAGTCGACAGGGTGATAGGAACCGTCGTAGACCGTGACCTCCAGATCCACGACCCTGTAGCCCGCCAGAACCCCCCGGCCCATCGCCTCCACCACGCCCTTCTCCACCGCGGGGATGAAATTCCTGGGGATCGCCCCGCCTACGACGGCGTCCTTGAACTCATAGCCATCGCCGCGCCCCCTTGGTTCCACCCTCAGGTAGGCCTCGCCGAACTGGCCGCGCCCCCCGGTCTGCTTCTTGTGGCGGTGCTGGTCCTCTGCCTTGGACGTGATCGTCTCCCGGTACGGGATCCGCGGCTGCTCCGTCTCGACCTCCACCCCGAACTTGTCCTTCAGCTTGTCGAGCACAACGGCGAGGTGCAGCTCCCCCTGGCCCTCCACGATGATCTGCCGGAGCTCGGGATCGTAACCCGCGATGAAGCTGGGATCCTCTTCGTGGATGCGCTGAAGCCCCGTGCTGATCTTGTCCTCGTCTCCCCGCGACCGGGGTTGGAGGGCGATTCGAATCAGTGGCCGAGGGAACTCGAGAGAGGTGGCGGTCGGGCCCATACCCCGTCCGCCCAGGGTATTGCCGGTGTGGGTATCCTTCAGCTTCATCAGGGCACCCATGTCGCCTGCTGACAAACCCTCTATTTCCTCGCGATCTCGGCCGTTCAGGATATAGGTCTGGCCGGTTCGTTCGTTCACCTTGCGGGTGGCGTTGTGCACATCGCCACCCGACGGCAGCGTGCCCGAGAAGACCCGAACGAAAGACAGATCCCCGACCGACTCGGAGATGGTCTTGAACACCACCGCGCCGAGCGGGCCATCGTCGACTGCCGGTAGCTCGTCCGTGTCCTCGGAATCGGCCTTCTGAACGCTCCAGGGAGGCATGTCCGTGGGCGAGGGAGCGCCGCCTGCCAGAAAGTCCAGCAGGAGGTCTGCCCCGATGTTCCGCGAGGCATCGCCGCAAAACAGGGGAAAGAGCGTTCGGTTCAGAAGCCCCACCTTGATCCCGCGCTGGATCTCCTCTTCGGTGAGCTCCCCTTCCTCGAGATACTTCTCGGTGAGCTCGTCCTCGCTCTCGGCGGCCGCCTCGATGATCTGCTCTCGTGCGGCCTCCACCTGATCCGCGAGTTCTGCGGGCACGTCCGAGGCCTCAGGTTTGCCGCTTCCGTCGGTGGCATAGGTCAGCAGCTTCTGCTGATAGACGTCGATGATCTGGTTGAAGCCCACGCCCTGATTTACCGGGATCTGGAAGGGAACGACCCCCCGGTCGAAATGCTCCTTTACGGCCTCGAGCACCCCGTCGTAGTCGGCGAACTCCTTGTCCATGTGGTTGACGAAGAACAGGACCGGACGGCCGAACTCGCTGGCGAAGCCCCAGGCCTTGTCCGTACCGATCTCGACACCGCTTGCGGCGTGGACCACGACGATTGCGTTGTCGGCGGCCCAGATCGCGGCCTTGGAATCACCTATGAAATCCGCATACCCCGGGGCGTCCAGAATGTTGATCTTGGTCTGCTTCCAATCGCAGTGGAGCATGGACGTGCTGATCGAGATCTTCCGATCGATCTCGGCATCGGTGTAGTCCGATTTGGTGGTCCCGTCATCGACGGTACCCAGTCGGTTCGTCTGGCCGCCGGAGTAGAGCGCGGCCTCCGCCAGCGAGGTCTTCCCGCTGCTGCTGTGTCCAACCAGCACGACGTTCCGGATGCTTTCAGGGGCGTAGACGTCCACGCTTCGGTCCTCCTGTACAAGTGCTTGGTTCTATTCTCTGCGGGATTCGGGCCCCGCAAAGGGGCTGTGTGGCACCCATAGAGATGGCTTGCCGTACCGAGGCTCCAGACCGCTTCCGGGACCGACTCAGTACGGAATGAGACCGTTCAATAAAGGGGAAACCCCAAGGCCTGTCAAGCTTTCTTTTCCCTCTGGCAACCGGCATGAGAGAGGCCCGGATTCCGTTGGGAATCCGGGCCTCTCTCGTCTGAATTTCCCGGCGGCGACCTACTCTCCCACAAGGTCACCCAAGCAGTACCATCGGCGCTGGAGGGCTTAACTTCTCTGTTCGGAATGGGAAGAGGTGTGACCCCTCCGCTATGGCCACCAGGAATAGCATGCGACAATCGAATACGGGAAGCCAGGGATCCAATGCAAAGCGCACAAGCGGTCTGCTGGAAACTTGGGTATTGATCAAGCCTCACGGCTGATTAGTATCGCTCGGCTGAACACATTACTGTGCTTGCACCTGCGACCTATCGACCTCGTGGTCTACAAGGAGCCTTCAGGTGGGTTACCCCACGGGATATCTTATCTTGGAGTGGGCTTCGCACTTAGATGCTTTCAGCGCTTATCCCTGCCAAACATAGCTACCCAGCGATGCCTCTGGCGAGACAACTGGTACACTAGAGGTTTGTCCATCCCGGTCCTCTCGTACTAGGGACAGCTCTCCTCAAATATCCTACGCCCACGGCAGATAGGGACCGAACTGTCTCACGACGTTCGAAACCCAGCTCGCGTACCACTTTAATTGGCGGACAGCCAAACCCTGGGGACCTTGTTCAGCCCCAGGATGTGATGAGCCG
>JASLMQ010000690.1 GCA_030746455.1 Candidatus Latescibacterota bacterium | reverse complement strand
CCAGCTGGCGGCTCGGGCACGATCGGAGCGGCGGACCAGGCCGAATGGCCTCTCTTCTCACGGAGGAGCAGCACGCGGCGTTGCAGGAGAAGATCGACAAGCTCCGTGAAGCGGGAGCCAGCCGGGACGAGATCCACGCGGCCGTCCAGGAAGAACTGGCGGCCTTGGGCATCGAGGCACTCGCGAAGGGCGGGCGCGGTGGACGTCACGGACGCGGAGGCCGGCACGGCAAGATGGGCCGACGCTAGACCAGCCACAGCCCCTTGGCGGTCTCGGATCACCGGGGATCTGGGAAGCCCGTTGGGCTTCCCAGACCTCATTCAGGCATCACGGACGACAGGAACCAGCGCGATGCGCAATCACATCTTCGCACGTGGCCTGCTGACGGCACTGGCCATCGTCCTTGCGCAGCCGGCGGACCGGGCAAGCGCCGAGGTCATAGAGAAGATCTCCGTGGGCACGACGTATGACACCAACGCCTATGGCAGCTACGCCCGGGAGGCCGATGCCATCACCCATATCGGCATCTACCTGGCGAACCGCAGCAGCGGCGAGCACTCGATGTTCGAGTACTACTACTCGGGCAACGGGAACATCTTCGCTCAATCCGGAAACCGATCCTTCGTGGTCAACCGCGTGGGCGTGGCCTACGCTCGCGAGCTGGGCGGCGGCCGGAACAACATCGTCGCGGGCGCCAGCGTGGCGGTTCGGCTGGATCGCTCCTACTACAATGTGTACGACTACCTGGGTGGCCAGCTCGCCGTGAACGGCAAGTGGTACACGGCACCCACCGTTCTCATCCGGCTGGGCTACCGGCTGCGACTCCGCGACTACTGGAATCTCGACCTACTCAACTACGCCGAACACCGTCTCTCGGCGCAGGTCAGCAAGTTCCTCCCCAGCCGCACCACGGTTCGGGGCGACATCGCCTTCGGATACAGGAACAACCGCAATCCCCGAGTGGAATCGCTGGACACCGGCTTCGGGCCCTTCCGCCCGGGGCGCGGCCGACCCGTGCCCGTAACGGTCGATCCGGGCGTCCCAGATGAGAGCCAGGTCGTTCTTGGGGTGCAGGTCGCTCAGTCGCTTTTCGAGAACACGGGACTGAGCCTGCGCTACCAGGCACGGCTGAATACTTCCAGTGACACGTACTATCTGGCCGGAGAAGAGAGCGGCTACAGCGATGACGTCGACCTCTTCAACGACCGCTACGACTACGAGGGCCACGAGTGGTCCGCCAAGCTGACCCAGCAGCTTCCGCTGCGCCTGCGACTCGTGTTGGAGGGGGGCTACGAGATCCGCAGCTACGACGGACGCGAGGCCCTAGACGTGGACGGCAATGCGATCGCCGAGGGTCTCTTTCGGGAGGACCGGGAGACCTTCGCTTCCGTGACGCTCGAGCAACCGCTGACATCCCGGCTGGACATGGGGATCTGGTACGGCTACCAGAGGAATCTGTCCAACGACCTATACTACAACTACGGCGCAAGACACAGCCTATCCGTCGATCTCAAGCTGGGGTTCTAGGAGACCAGGACGCCACCGATCTGGCGGAGACGCGAAGGGAGATAGACAGGGCCCTTTCGGACTAGGAGGTGAGCACATTGGACGATCGCTACTCATTCGAGCTCCACACGGCCTCTTCAGACGCTGATGCGACCGAGGCCGTGGCGCAGTACTCGGGATTGCTGGGGAAGTCCCTGGCGATGCAGACCGTATTCCGGCGCATCGAACAGGTTGCGCCGACCAATTCGACGGTCCTGATCACGGGCGAAAGCGGTACGGGCAAGGAACTTGTGGCCAGGGCGATTCATGGCCGGAGCCGTCGCAATGACGGTCCCTTCATCACGCTCAACTGCTCGGCCATGCCGCGCGAGCTGGTGGAAGATCAGCTCTTCGGGCACGAGAAGGGGGCCTTCACCAGCGCCGACGCCACCCGTCAGGGCATGTTCGAGGCCGCAAACGACGGTACGCTCTTTCTGGACGAGATAGGAGACCTGGCCCCGGAAGCGCAGGCCAAGCTGCTCCGATCTCTGGAGTACAGGCAGATCACGCGGGTCGGCAGCACCCATCCCATCACGGTCGACATTCGACTGGTGGCCGCCACCAACACGGACCTCGAGTCGGCCGTGACCACACGCGAATTCCGTGAGGACCTCTACTACAGGCTCAAGGTCTTCACCATCACCATGCCCCCGCTCCGCAACCGGAGTGCAGACGTACCGCTTCTGGTTCGCCACTTTCTGAACGAGTTCGCGCGGGAGAACGGCTCTCCGGCCAAGGAGATTTCGCAGGAGGCCCTCAGCGTCCTCCAATCGTATGCCTGGCCGGGCAACGTTCGCGAGCTGAAGAACCTGATGGAATCCCTCGCCATTCGTGCGAATGGCTCCTCCATTGTTGCACTCGAGGATCTCCCCGCGGGGATCCGTCTCGGGTCCTCCAGCTCGGGGGAATTCAGCATCCCGGTGGGCCTGTCGCTGAAGCAGATTCGGTGCGCCGCCATTCAGCGAACGCTCGAGCATACCGAGGGCAACCGAACCGAGGCGGCAAAAATTCTCAAGATCGGCCGTCGCACACTGCAAAGAAACATGAAGGAATGCGGCCTGGTGTGAAGGTGCAGCCGGCCGCTCA
>JASLMQ010000689.1 GCA_030746455.1 Candidatus Latescibacterota bacterium | reverse complement strand
TGCTCGACCAGCTGTTGAGCCTGAGGTTCCTGATCCTCACCGCGATCGGCGCCTCGCTGATCTGGTTCAGCCTTGCGGACGGGTATGCCGCGTACCAGGAGCAGCTCAAGAACTACCGAACCGGGCAGCTCTCCCTCGATGAGCGCTACTCCCAGTTGCGGGACCCGCGTGCCTCGCTCAGCGAGTACTCGGCCATGGGGTACGTGCTCCACAAGCCACCGACCCCCCTGAGCGTACTGGTCCGGGGCATGGAGCCGACCCTGGGGCAGGCGATCCACGCGATCGGGACATCGAACGTCCGAATGAAGCGCAGCCCGTCGGAGGTGGGTCCTCTGACCGGGCTGTTTCCGTCAACAGACCTGGGGACCGTGGTGCAGGTCGTGCTGAGCCTGTTCGTCCTGCTCTTCACGTACGATGCGGTGTGCGGGGAGAAGCAGGCGGGAACCCTTCGACTGATGGGTTCCTTCAGTGTCCCTCGCTATCGGCTCCTCCTCGCCAAGCTCGTTGGGGCGGCCATCCCACTAATGGCTGCATTCGGGATTCCCCTTCTCCTTGGTCTTTCCATGCTCCTGCTGCTGCCGGGATTCGAGCTGGCGGGGCCGCAATGGGGCCGCCTTGCCCTGATCCTGGTGGTCTTCGGCGGCTACCTTGCCGTCTTTCTCTTCGCGGGGATACTCGCATCGTCTCTCACACACAGCCCCGGCACATCCTTCGTACTTCTGCTCGTGTACTGGGTCGTTTCGGTGACGCTGTTTCCCAGATTGGGCCTCGTTCTCGCGGACACCCTTCGACCGGCCATGTCGATCCACGAGCTGCAGGCCCAGAAGGAGGCACTTCGGAGCGAGGTGCTCAAGCAGCGAAGGCTGAAACTCGATCAGTGGGAGCGAGAGCACCCGGGATGGGACACCGACCCCGAGATCCGGAAGGCCCGGGATGCAGCCTCCAACCGCTTTCTGCGCGAGGGGTGGACCGAGTTCGGTCCGAGCTGGCGGCGACTGTCAGAGACCTTCAACAACCGGTATCAGACCAGGATGCAGCTGCTGTTGGTTCTGGGCGAGCTTTCGCCGACGCTCGCACTCAAGCGGGCAACGTTCGGGTTGGCGGGCACGGGACCCGAGCGTGAGCAGCGGTTCCTGAGGGCCTTCTGGCAGCACATGGGCCTGCGATCGCGCTGGTATCGCCAGGCCGCGGCGCGGATCAGCCAGGGCCAGGCCGATCCGGATCGGCGCGGAGCGAATCGGTGGCACGCCGATGACATGCCCCGTTTCGTGTACCAGGAGGAGTGGCCTTCCGAACAGCTCCTGGCAGTGATCCTTGATGCGGGAAGGCTGTGCCTGTGGTCGCTGCTGTTCTTTGCGGGCGCGTATTTCAGCATGGTCAGGTACGACATAAGGTAGGGTGCCATAGTGTTTGTGCGATTGCTTCAGAAGGAGTTTCTCAACTACGTCCTCGACCTGCGTTTCGTGATCGTCTTTGCGCTTTGCGTCCTGCTGTCCGGCGCCAGCGTGCTGATGGGCACACGGAACTACGCCCGTCAGATCAAGGACCACAGCTCGGTGACGGGCGCGAACCGTCGCGCGCTTGAAGAGGTGATGGCGAGTGGGAGCCTCAACCAGTTCTCGTGGGTCGGCTACAGGTGGAACAGGCCCCCCGCCGTTCTCAGTCCGGTCGTCTACGGACTGTCCGGCAAGCAGGGGCAGGAGGTCCACATCCAGCGAGACGTGCTCCCGGAGTTCGAGGCCAGCCTCTTCGCGACCGACCCGAGCTATGGCTTTTTCGAGGTGCTCGACTTCGGGTTCATCGTAACGGTCGTGTTGAGCCTCAGCGTGCTCCTGTTCACGTACGACGCCATCTGTGGGGAGAAGGAAGAAGGCACGCTCCGGCTGGTGGCCTCCTTTTCTGCATCCCGGTCCATGCTCGCCGCAGCAAAGCTGTCGGGCGCCGTCCTCGCCGTACTGGTTCCGCTGGGTTTCTGCTGTCTCATTGCCGCGCTCGTGCTCGCAACATCGCCCGATCTCGATATGGGCGCTGGAGATTGGGCCCGGTGGACCGCGCTGGCGGGCGTCTTCGCGCTCTATCTGATGGTCTTCGCCGCCTTTGGGCTGATGGTGTCGGCACTGACACACCGGCGGCTGACCGCCTTCCTCTGCCTCCTGGGCATGTGGACTGCCTGGCTGTTCGTGATCCCAAATCTGGCGGTGCGGATCTCGCGTGCCGTGGCACCGTCCACATCGTTCAACGCAGCCGAGAGGAAGGCCTACGCCGCCAGATGGCACGGAATTATGGGTCGTACCGATGAAGTGGCGGCATACTGGGATAGGCATGGTATCCCGGGCTTCGGACTGCGGCGCGTGCTGGGGCGCACCTTCGATGCCATCGGTCACCTGACGCCCGCGCGACAGCAGCAGCTTCTCGATGGCGAGAAGACCATCCTGCAGCGATGGCAGGCTCGGATCCATCCCGATCTGTCGAGCATCCTCATCAGAAGACGCAACGAGATGCGCAGACAGCGACGTTGGTCGGCTGCGCTGGCATCCCTGTCGCCCATGGGTGCGGTAACGTTTTTGTCCACGGACCTCGCGCGGACGAGCTATGTTCAGCAAGAGCGGGTCGAGGATGTCCTTCAGGCGCATCTGGCCGATTTCGCGCAGTACGCCCTTGAAAAGCAGTCCGAGGAGGTCCCCAACCTCACCGACTTCTCTCCCTTCGCATACGAGGACCGTGAGAAGCTGCGCGATTGCCTTTATCGGAACCTTCCGTACATCCTGAACCTGTCGCTCCTGGTCATTGTGGGATTCGCGGGGGCCTACGTGGCGTTCATCAGATACGATGTGAGGTAGGTGTGGATGGCCGTATTGCCGTGGATGTCTTTGGGCTTTTGAGGCCGGTACAATGACCGCAGACCACGTGATTCACGATGGCCACGGGGGGCCGGCGATAGCGCGGATCGATCTGTGTGCAGGCCCCCTGACCATGGTGTTCGAGCCGGGGACCGGTTTCCTGCGATACGTGCGCCTGGGCGACCGCGAAGTCCTGCGTGGCATCTATGCAGCGGTTCGCGACCACAACTGGGGTACTGTCGAGCCTGACATCACGGATCTTGCTCACGATGGATCGTCGAACGCCTTCCGGCTGACGTTCACCGCGACGTGCAGTGCGGCCGAGATCGATTTCGTATGGAAGGGAACAATCACGGGGAGTGAGGCCGGGGTCGCGACCTTCACGATGGATGGGAGCGCACGGTCGATCTTCCTGAGAAATCGGATCGGATTCTGCGTGCTCCATCCCGCTTCGGCCGCGGGGGCAGCCTGCCGGGTCCGGCACGTGGACGGCGTGTTGGAGGAAGGCGACCTGCCAGAAGCGATTGCTCCCCATCAGCCCTTCATGGGTATGCAGGCCATCTCGCACGAGGTGATGCCGGGCGTATGGGCGGAAGTGCGGTTCGAAGGCGATGTCTTCGAGATGGAGGACCAGCGGAACTGGACGGACGCGTCGTTCAAGACGTACTGCACGCCGCTGGACCTGCCCTTCCCGGTCCGGATCACCGAGGGCTCACAGATCAGGCAGTCGATCCGGTTGTCCGTCAGCGATGGTGTGCCGCCGACACGGGCTACAGGCGTCACGCAAACGGAGGAGGTGGTCCTGGCGCTGCGTGACGCGCCACCTGTACGCCTGCCCCGGATCGGTCTCGGATCGGCAAGCCACGGAGAGACCCTCACTGAACTGGAGGTCGCACGACTCCGGAAGCTTGACCTCGGGCACCTGCGCGTCGACCTATGGATGGAAGAGGAGGGGTGGGAGGACGTGCTTCGAGCCGCATCGGCCGAGGCGGGCGCCCTCGGCGTTGGCCTCGAGGCGGCCCTGTACCTGAGCGACAGCTCCGGTGATGCGCTCGGAAGGCTCAGGGGAGCGCTTGACGATCTGCATCCGAAGATCGCGCGGTGGCTCGTCTTCGATGCAATGACCCGGCACACCGAGGTGGGCGAGGTCCTGCTCGCACGCAGGCACCTGGCGGCATACGACCCCGATGCCCCGATCGGCGGAGGGACCGACGCCTACTTCACGGAGTTGAACCGCCAGCGTCCGCCAACGGAATCGCTGGACCTGGTCTGTTACTCGCTGAACCCCCAGGTGCACGCGTTCGACGACGCCTCGATTGTCGAGACGCTGGAGGCCCAGGGTACGACGGTTCAGAGTGCGCGAGGCTTCGTGGGGGGACTGCCGGTTGCCGTTTCCCCGGTCACGATGAAGCCCCGGTTCAACCCGAATGCGACCGGCGAGGCCCTAGACTCACCTCCGGGGACACTGCCCCCGGAGGCGGACGCACGTCAGATTTCGCTTCTGGGAGCGGGATGGACCCTGGGGAGCATCAAGTACCTGTCGGAGAGCGGTGTCTCATCTATCACCTACTACGAGACCACGGGATGGCGGGGTACGATGGAGACCGAGGCCGGGTCCTCGCTTCCTGATGCCTTCCCCTCGACTCCGGGCACAGTCTTCCCGCTCTATCACGTGCTGGCGGACGTAGGCGAATTCAGTGGAGGGGTGATGCTGCCGGGCCGGTCGACCCGTCCTCTGGACGTCGACGGATTGGTGCTGAGGTCGAGAGACCGGGTTCGTGTCCTGCTGGCCAACTTGAGCGCACAGGACCAGAGGGTGCGTATCGAATGCGACGGCATGGGCTCTCGGGTACGGGTCAGCCGCCTCGACGCGCACACGGCTCAGCGCGCAATGAGCGATCCCGAAGCGTACCGCGCGGAGCAGGGCATTGAGGAGCAGGTCAGGGATGGTGTATTCGGCCTGAGTCTGCCACCCCATGGCCTGGTACGGATCGACTGCGAGGAGAAGGCCGATGGCTGAGCTCCGAGGCGGGCTTGTCGGTTGCGGATTCTGGGCCAGGAATCACCTCCACGCCTGGCGCGAGGTGAGTGGCGCCGAGATCGTTGCATTGTGTGATCTGGTAGGTGAGCGTGCGAGGACGTATGCGGGCGAGTTCGCCGTGGCGAAGGCCTACACAGACCTCGAGGCTATGCTCGAGACCGAGTCCCTCGATTTCGTCGATGTCGTCACCCATCCCGATGCGCACAGGGCCGCCGTCGAGGCTGTGGCCGCGTCGGGATTGCACGTGATCTGTCAGAAGCCCCTGGCACCGAGCCTGGAGGATGCCAAGGCGATGGTGGCTGCGTGCGACGCCGCCGGCGTGCAGTCCATGGTGCACGAGAACTTCCGCTGGCAGGCACCGATGCGGGCGCTTAAGGAGGCGGCCGCGGGATTGGACGATCCCTTCTTCTGCAGGGTGAGCTTCCGCAGCGGCGTGGACGTGTACACGGCTCAGCCCTATCTGGCCACAGACCCGAGGTTCATCCTGTATGACATGGGTGTTCACCTGCTGGACCTGGCCCGGTTCTTCGTGGGCGAGGCCGAGTATCTCACCTGCCACACGCAGCGGGTGAATCCCCGGATTCGGGGAGAGGATGTAGCCACGGTTCTGCTGAGAATGGCTGGCGGTGCCACGTGCTGCGTCGAGATGAGCTTCGCGTCCACGCTGGAGGAGGATCTGTTCCCGCAGACGCTGGTGCACCTGGAAACAGGCGACAGCTCGGCCACGCTTGGGAGCCACTATCGACTCACCGTGACTGACGATGAGGGGACCCGGAACGTGAAGCTCGATCTCCCCGGAAGTGACTGGATGGAGCCGGGCTTCGAGGTCGTGCAGGGAAGCGTGGTCGCGACCCAGCAGCACTGGGCCGACTGTCTGCACACGGATCGTGAACCGGAAACAACCGGACGCGACAACTTGCGCACGTTGGAGCTGGTCTTCGGGGCCTACGAATCGGCGGAGACGGGCGAGGTGTATCGGGTAGGAACTGCAAAGTGAACAGGAGACGGGCAGCCTCGGTCACGAGGTGGCAAACGCGGAGAATGCAGCCATGGAGAACAACCCCTTCCGTGTAGGTTTGACCCACAATTTTCTGTCGGCGTCAGGAGAGCTCGCATACAGAGACATCGGGCTGGCGCTGCTGGACGGGCCGGGCATCGAGCACGTATTCCTCGAGCCCGGCGGCTCCGAGCTTACGCCGGCGCAGCTGGAGGGCATCGACGCCGTAATCGTCCTGACTCCAAAGGTGACGGCAGACAGCCTGAAGGGGGTGGATCGGCTGGCGCTGATCGCGCGGTTCGGAGTGGGGTACGACAGCGTCGACGTGGATGCCTGCACGGCCGCCGACGTGATGTTGACCATCACGCGGGGCGCGGTGGATAATCCGGTTGCCGAGTCGATCCTCTGCCTGATGCAGGCCCTCGCCAAACGCGTCTTCCTGAAGGCTCGGCTGACGCGGGAGGGACGGTTCCACGAGAAGGTCCATCACATGGGGAGCGACATTTCGGACAAGGTTGTGGGATCGATCGGGCTGGGGGGAATCGCATCGCGGATGTTCGAGCTGCTTCGTCCGTATCGCACGGCAAGGCTCCTGGCGCACGACCCGTACGCAGACCGACAGCGTGCATTCGAGCTGGGGGTGGAGCTGGTCGATTGGAAGACGCTTCTGCGCGAATCCGACTTCCTGTGCGTGAACTGTCCGCTCACGGACGAGACCGAGGCGATGGTGAACGCCGAGGCCTTTGCCCAGATGAAGCCCACGGCCTACTTCATCAACACGGCGCGTGGCCCAATCATGGACGAAGAAGCGCTTTATGATGCTCTAGAATCGGGACAGATCCAGGGCGCCGCCAGCGACGTGTTCGTGGAAGAGCCGCCGCCGGTTGAACATCCGCTCTTCACGCTGGACAACTTCATTGGGACGCCCCACGGGCTCGCCTGGACGGACGAGCTCTTCCTCGCGATCGGGATGATGGCATGCGAGTCGGTTCTGGCGGTCTCGCGTGGAGAGGTGCCGGAGCACGTGGTGAACGCTGAGGTTCTGGATCGCTCTGGGCTGCGCACCAAGCTGGATGGCTACGGGACGCGCTGACACCGTTCGACCATGCGAGCACAGGAGGCATGATGAAGACGAACAAGGTGAAGAAGAAGCTGAGGCGCGGCGAGGTGTCGTTGGGCACACTGGTATTCGAGTTCGACACCCCGGGCTTGCCCAGGCTGTGCGAGCTGGCCGGCGCCGAGTTCGTGATCTTCGACCAGGAGCACACGCGATTCACCATCGAGCGGATCGCGGAGATGATGGCGTGGTGCAGGAACTGCGACCTGGTGCCGCTGGTTCGCCCGCCGGCAACCGCCTACCATCTGATGAGCCGGCCCATGGATGCCGGGGCGATGGGGCTGATGGTGCCCATGGTGGAGTCGGCGGACCAGGCGCAGCAGATCGTTGATGCGATCAAGTACGGCCCTCTGGGTAAGCGGGGAACGGCATTCGGGGTCGCGCACGACAACTACCGGTCGGATGACATCGTGAAGACCATGGCGAGCAGCAACCGAGAGTCGATGATCCTCGCGCAGATCGAAAGCCAGGCTGGTGTTGAGAATGTGGACGAGATCCTTTCAGTGAAGGGGATCGACGTGGCGTGGGTGGGACACTTCGATCTGACCCAGAATATGGGAATCCCCGCGGACTTCAAGCACAGGCGATTCCAGAAGGCCATGGACCAGGTGGCGGAGGCGGCCGAGAGGCGTGGCGCCTTTGCCGGACGTATGATGGGTAGCGCTGAGGAGGCGGTCCACTGGGCGGGTCGAGGCTTCCGAATGTTGGCCTATGGTCTGGACATCCAGATCTACCAGGAAGGACTGCGTGCGGGGCTCGAGGCTGTGAGGAAGGGCCTGGGGAGGAGAGGGTAGGAAGGCAGAGGAGCATTGGAGATTGAGGGATTGAGAATTGAGAAATGCAGGGGCCGGCCCTCGGGGCAGGGATCGGATCGACTTGGTGGCCGAACAGAGTGGAAGGAGAGGCGGACGAGCCTAGGGAGCAGAGACAGGGGAAGGCAAGATGGGGCGCATCCGGTGTGGATGCGCCCCAAAGGCGTACCCCAACGTCAACGAAACAGGCCAGCGCACAGGCCGGTCTAACCTCGAAACGAGAAGCGCAGGACCTGCAACCCGCCTCCGGGAGACGATCGATGAACCAGTATGGGGGATACGAAGACGAACCTTCAGTGGCCGAGGTCTACGACTGCATTCCGGGCTACTTCGACCGCGAGGATCAGGCGTTCTACCTGAAGTTCGCCCGCGAGTCGACGGGCCCGATCCTCGAGCTGGGGTGTGGCACCGGCCGGATCCTCATACCGCTGGTACGAGCGGGCTGTGAGGTGGTGGGACTGGATCACTCCGAATACATGCTCAAGCGGTGCAGGGACAAGCTCCGTGCGGAAGACCCTGAGGTGCAACGGCGGGCCAAGCTCGTGCAAGACAGCATGGTCGCGTTCGACCTCGATTCTCGATTTGGCCTCGTGACCACCCCCTTCCGGTCCTTCCAGCACATCGTGAGCACGGAGGAGCAGCTGTCTTGCCTCCGAAGCGCCAACCGGCACCTTCTCGAGGGAGGCAGGCTGATCCTCGACCTCTTCAACGTGAACCCGGCCAGGCTCCACGACCCGAAGTACGCCCAGGAAGCTGAGGACTTCCGGGATGCGCCCCTACCGGACGGATCTACCCTCAGGCGGACGCACCGAACCACGGGCTTCCATCGTGCCGAGCAGTACAACGAAATCGAGATGACCTACACCGTCACGAGTCCGGGCGGAAAGACGCGGCGTTTCAGCCAGACGTTCCCGATGCGCTATTTCTACCGCTTCGAGATGGAACACCTCCTGGCGCGATGTGGATTCGGCGTCCTCGACATCTTCGGGAACTTCGATGAATCCCCGTACACGGACGATTCCCAACAGATGGTCTTCGTGGCCGAGAAGCGCGAAGGTGTCTGATGCCACTGGGACCGCAATGACAGACAGCAGAGAGGGATCCAGGCAATTCTGGGATGCGGCGTGGTCGCGGCACGATGAGCAGGGGTTCTGGAAGCAGGTATCGCCCGATGTCGTCGAGCTCATCGAGTCTCAGTCTCCCGATGAGCGTCCGGCGGTGCTGGACCTGGGCTGCGGTCTCGGGCGCAGTTCGATCGCGTTCGCGCAGGCGGGATTCCGGGTCTGCGCCGCAGACCTGTCAACCCATGGCGTTGGGTACCTGCGAGATTGGGCCCAGCGGCTCGAGCTCGATGTGTCCGCCCTGGTCTGCGACTTCGCGTCGGATGTCTTCCTCCCCGAGTCGTTCGATATCGTGGTGAGCGTCAACGTGCTCTACCACGGAGACCTTGTCCAGCTGGAACGGGCCGTGGGCAACGTCAGAGGATGGCTCAGACGCGGCGGCATCTTCTACTTCACCTGCCCCGATGCGAGAGACGTCGATACGCAGAAGGGCAGAGAGGTGGCGCGGCAGACCTTCGAGCTCGAACCCGGACACGTTCACTGCTGTGCGGACGCCGAAGACCTGGACCGCATGCTGCGGGGATTCACCGAGATCCGACGATCTCCACAAGGCCGGACGTGGCGGGACGAAGATGACGGGCCGCGATCCAGCTCGCGGTGGCAGGTTCTCGTGCAGAAGGCCTGAGGAACCCGAATCACGACGCATCAGGCACGTGGTCCGATGGCAACGGCGAGGGGAGGGGGGATTCTGCGATGAACGAGATCCACGAACGGAACCGGCGGAGGTGGAACCATGATTCCGAGGGATGGAAGACCCTTCGGGACAGGGACGGGCTGTGGCGGAGGTGTCCGGAGGAGCCAGGGCTGGCGTTCGAGGGCCAGGCGCTCCAGTTCATCCGGGATCGTGCAGGCGATCTGGCCGGTAAGGACGTGTGCGTCATCGGCAGCGGCGACAACTATGCAGCCTTTGCGCTGGCAGGCCTGGGTGCGAAGGTGACGTCCACGGACATATCGGAGAACCAGCTCGAGGTCGCGTCGGAACGGGCGGAAGAGCTCGGGCTGGACATGATGTTCCTTCGTGCCGATGCCGCGGGGCTGCGTCCCCTGCCGGACTCGAGCTTCGATCTCGTGTGCTCGACCAATGGGTTCCTCGTCTGGATCTCGGACGTGG
>JASLMQ010000688.1 GCA_030746455.1 Candidatus Latescibacterota bacterium | reverse complement strand
TACTTGAGCACGCAACCCAGCGTGGCGCTCACCGTCTGGGGGTCCAGCTCCTGGATGTTCAGCGCCATCAGCGCCAGGGCCCAGTCGATCGTCTCGGCGATCCCGGGACGCTTGTAGAAGTCCCGCGTGCGCATCAGCTGCATGAAACCGCAGACCTGCTGCGCCAGCTCACCGTGAATGCCCGGGACCCTGGAATCGATGATGTCCATCTCCTTCGAGAAGGTCGGGTAGTCGATCCAGAGGTAGAGGCACCTGCGCTTTAGCGCATCGTGCAGCTCACGCGTCCGGTTGGAGGTCAGTACCACGAAGGGGATCTGCTTCGCGCCGATCGTACCGATCTCGGGGATCGTGATCTGGAAATCCGAAAGGATTTCGAGCAGGAAGGCCTCGAACTCCTCATCCGAGCGATCCACCTCGTCGATCAGAAGGACCGGCTGCTCTCCGTCCCCGGCCTGGATGGCCCTCAGCAGCGGCCGCTTGAGCAAGAACTCCTCGCTGAAGATGTTCCGGCCGATCTCGTCCTTCGCCACGCCTCGGGCCTCCTCGAGCCGCAGCTCGAGCATCTGCCTCGGGTAGTTCCATTCATACAGCGCGGTGTTGGCGTCGAGCCCTTCGTAGCACTGAAGCCGAATCAGCTCGGTCCCAAGGATCTCGGCCATCACCTTGGCAACCTCGGTCTTCCCGACGCCCGGTTCTCCTTCCAGGAAGATGGGCTTCTTCAGCGCAACGGCCAGGTAGATCGTCGTGGCCAGCGTACGGTCCGCAATGTAGCCCTGCTCCCCGAACTTCCCCTCGACCTCCTCGATAGATGCGAACATGCCGTTTCCGCTTTCCTTTCCTTGCACGAATGCCCAACCCATCCACCTGCCGCGCCAGCCGAATCGCGGTCGCTTCACTTCCCCGAATGCATGTCCCTTCTCACCGCCCAGGTCCGGAGCGCATCGGCCGTGCTCTGGAATCCCAGGTCTTCCCAGGGGATCTCCGCCGAGGCGAACGTTCGGACCTCCTGGCACTCCGTATTCCCGCGTAGCTCGCCGCCCACCACGCGCGCCGTGTACACGACCAGTACTACCGGCACCCCTTCGTAGGAGTAGACCCCCAGGAGGTCTTCCACCATCACATCCAGCCCGACCTCCTCCCGGGTCTCACGCACGGCAGCCGCCGGCGTGGGCTCTCCCCGGTCCACGTAGCCGCCGGGGAACACCCACTTGCCAATCGACGGCTCGATCGCCCGGCGCAACAGGACCACCCGGCCATCCAGGGTCACCACCACGCCCGCGGCCACCTTGGGATCCAGATACGCTACGAAGCCGCACGCCGGACAAACCGGCCGCATCGTGTGCTCCACCGGCCTCTGTTCGAGCCTTGCTCCGCATCGCTCGCAGAAGCACCTGCGGTCCCCGTGAGGATCGGATTCACCTTTGCCCATCTCGCGGCTCCGTTGCCCCCAAATGCCGTAAAGCCTATCAAATATACAGGTTTCCCATGCCTCCACAAGGTCTTTTCCATCGGGCTTTCCGACGTACGGGCCCCCTCCCGATCGCAGGTCGTGCCCCATCGACAAATGGTGCATTCTCGTTGCGGGATTCATCCGCCGAGCCTTCCCTCCTGGTGTGCCCGTCCCTGGCAGCCAGAGGTCTGGTCGGCACCTGTCTCGGTCAGCCGATGCGGTAGAATGGCGCAAGGCCTGCAAACGCCTCCTGATGTTGACATTTGGGGGCATAAGAGTTATCATGGACTCTGCGCAAGAGCCCAAACGGCGTCGCCAACACGCTGTGCGACCTAGTTTTAGCCTATAACGGGCGGTTGACTATGGATCTGAGGAACCCGCAGCTGTTCACGAACCGCGAGATCTCGTGGCTCGGATTCAACCATCGCGTGCTCCAGGAGGCCCGTGATTCACGGAATCCCCTGCTCGAACGGGTGAAGTTCCTGGCCATCGTGGCCAGCAACCTGGACGAGTTCTTCGAGATCCGGGTTTCGGGCATGCTTCAGCAGATCGAGGCCGAGGTGGCCGACGTGGGTCCGGACGGGCTCCTGCCCGACGAGCAGTTCTCCGAAATCTCGCAGCAGGCCCACAGGCTGGTGGAGGAGCAGTACTCCTGCTGGAACGACGAGCTGCTACCGGCGCTGCAGGAAGCCGACGTCCATATCCGGACCGTGGAAGGCCTCTCGGAAGCCGAGCGTAAATTCGTGCAGGAGTACTGCAGTAAGCAGCTGCACCCGGTTCTGACCCCTCTCACGCTGAACCCCGCGCACCCGCTGCCACGCATCGTCAACAAGGCCCTCTGTCTGGCAGTCCACCTCAAGGACGACGATGGCGAGGACTTCCTCGGCGTCGTCACCGTGCCCCGCCTCTTCCCACGAGTGATCCGGCTGCCCAGGGAGGAGGAGGGGAATCGCGTGGACTACCTGTTCCTCGCCGATCTCGTGAGGGCCCACGCGCCCGAGCTGTTCCGGGGCTACCGGATACTCGGCACAGCCGCCTTCCGGATCACGCGGAACAGCGATCTGTATCTCAACGAGGAAGAGGCCGACGATCTCCTCCAGGCCATCGAGGGCGAGCTCAAGCGACGTCGAAAGGGAGACGTCGTCAGGCTCGAGATCGATGCGTCGGCCCCCGAGGAGATCGTCCAGCGCCTCAAAGCGATCTACAGCCTGCGTGAGGAGCACATCTACCGCGTCAAGGGCCCAGTGAACCTGAATCGTCTGATGATGCTCTGGGGCGCAACTCCCCGGCCGGACCTCAAGGATCTGCCGTATCAGCCGGCAGACCTGCCGCTGGGCGAGGAATTCGAGCACCTGTTCGCCACGGTACGCCAGCGCGATGTGCTCCTCCATCACCCCTACGATTCCTTCGGCTCGGTCGTCCGGTTCGTCACCGCGGCCGCTTCTGACCCGGCTGTCCTGGCCATCAAACAGACCCTGTACCGGACCAGTGACGACTCCCCCATCATGGCGGCCCTCATCAAGGCGGCCGAGGCGGGCAAGGAAGTCACCGTGGTCGTGGAGCTCAAGGCCCGGTTCGACGAGGAGCCCAACATCCGATGGGCCCGAGCCCTTCAGGATGCGGGCGTCTGCGTGGTCTACGGGGTGGTGGGACTCAAGACCCACTGCAAGCTCTCGCTGCTGGTCCGCCAGGAGGGCGACGGGCTCAGACGCTATGCCCACATCGGCACGGGCAACTACAACCCTACGACGGCCAGGATCTACACCGACCTGGGCCTGATGACCGCTCGCGAGGACATCGTGGCCGACGTGGCCGAGGTTTTCAACCTCCAGACCTCCCAGTCCTCACGTCCCGAGGTGAGCAAACTCCTGGTGGCCCCCTTCACGATGCTCGACCAGATCCTGGAGAAGA
>JASLMQ010000687.1 GCA_030746455.1 Candidatus Latescibacterota bacterium | reverse complement strand
CGCCATCGGACCCAGAACGGTGTCCGTCAGGTAGAGCGTCCAGTACACGCCCAGGAAGGCAAAGGGAATGGAGAGGATGACGGCGAGGGGAAGGACGAACGATTCGAACAGCACGCCCATCAGCAGAAACACGCACGTGGTCGCCATCGCGATGGCGATCCACATCGACTGCGTCTCCTCCCTGAACTTCTGATAGCTTTCGCCCTTGTTCCAGGTGTAGCCGCGCGGCATTGAGAATCCGGTCATGGCCCGATCGATCTCCTCGTACAGACCCTCCAGGTCCTTCTTGACCGTGTAGGCCCGGACCCAAAGCCGCATCTTCCCGTCTTCCCGCCGGATGGTGCCCGTCCCCTGCGTCACCTTGAAGGACGCAAAGGCCGATAGCGGCACCTCCTCTCCCCCTTCAGACTTGAAGGTGAAGTTCTTCAGCTGGGTCAGGGTCTTCCGGTCTTCCTCCTGCAGCTGAAGGGTCACCTCCACCTCTCGATCGCCTGCCTGATACCGGGGAAGATTCGTCCCGCGAAGCTGGAAGCCGATGGTGCGGCCCACCGTTCGCGTCGAGATCCCGTACTTCCTCGCCTGCTCTCGATCGATGATGACCTGTACCTCGCTGTCGGCGCGCTCCCAGTCGCTGTCGACGCTGATCACCGACGGGATCTCCTGAAGCCTCCGCACCGCTTCCTGCGCCAGCGGCTGCAGCACATCGAGGTCATCGCCGTACAGGTAGACGGACACCCCCGGATCCCCCCCACCCCGCCGCGTCTCGATTGCGATCTTGATACCCACGTACTTGGGAATCGTCTTCTTCAGATCCTTGATCGCCTCGGCGCGGTCCAGCCACTTGTCGACCGGGTACCCGGCCTTCTTGCGCATCCGCTTGTAGAACTGGTACCACCACTCCTGGTTGGACTCTTCCTTCAAAAATACGCGGATGTAGCAGCCGCTCGGCCAATAGTTCAGCCGGATCGTTTCGAGGTTGTAGAGCTCGCGCTTGCTCTCGATGAACTCCTCGAGCTCCATGGCCAGGCTTCTGATCTCTGGTAGCTGCATATTGGGCGGCGTGTACACCCGCAGATAGAAGCTGTCTCCCTCCCTGGCCCTTCGGCCCGTCTGCTTGACGCTCATGAAAGGGATATAGATCGTGGCAAAGACGAGAAGCACGATGAGCGCCCCATCCTTGCGATGACCCACCGTCCACCTCAGGCCGCGACGGTAGGCGCTCCGGGCCTTCCGGATGAGCTTCGGATCTGCCTGGAAGCGGGTGCCCCCGAAGGCCTTGGCGGCCAGCGGGATAAAGACCAGCGCCACGAAAAGCGAGGCGAGCAGGGCCACGATCACGGGGAAGCCGATCCGTGTGAGCTCGAACGACATGCCCCCTTCCCTGCCGGTCATCAGCATCAGCGGGAGGAACACCACCACGGTCGTCAGTGTGGCCATCGAGATGGCCAGACTCACCTCGCTGGCCCCCGCGATGGAGGCCTCGTGCGGCGACCTGCCCTGCCCTCGAAGCCGGAAGATGTTCTCCACGATCACGATCGCATTGTCAACCACCATCCCCACCCCGACCATCAGGCCCATCATCGTAAGTACATTCAGCGACCAGTCGACGAAATACAGGGCCGTCATCGTGATCGTCACGCACAACGTGATCGCCAGGGTGATGATGGCCGTCATCCGGATTGTGCGAAGGAAGTAGAGCAGAACCAGTGCCGCGAACAGTCCTCCCCAGAGGGCCGTGTTTCGCAGATTCCCGATCGATTTCTTCACCAGCCTGCCCTGGTTCCAGAACACCCGAAACTCGGCGCCCGTCTCCTTTGCGACCCTGTCCAGAGTCTTGGTGACCCGGTCGCAGACCTCGACGATGTTCCTTCCCGACTCCCTGTAGACGTCCAGACCCACGGCGTCCTTCTGGTCGATCCTGAAGGCCCAGTGGCGCGGAGGGGTACCGTACACGACCCTGGCCACGTCGCGAAGCCGCACCTGGTAGCCACCGACCCGCTGGATGGGTATGTCCTCCAACTCCTCCTGGCTGGCATAGCGCGCCAGCGAACGTACGTAGAGCTTCTTGCCCCCTTCGTAGATCTGTCCGCCGGCAATCGCGAAGTTGTCCTGCTGCAGGGATCTTACCATCTGATATGGGCTGACGTTCCGTGTCCGAAGCTTCTCCTGGTCCACTTCGATCATGAACTTCTTCTGGTAGGCACCCCAGAAGGACACCTTGGCCACACCGTCTATCCGCTCCAGCCGCGTCTGGACCCGGCGCTCCATGAAACGGTGCCGCTCCTTCACCTCCTTCGGGATGGCGACGCCCATCCACATGATTGACTGATCCGTCTCCTCGTTGAACTTCCAGACCCCTACGTTGTCCCTCGCCTCCTCCGGGAGCTCCAGCTTCATCCGCTCCACCCGGTCCATGACCTGGTTGTAGACCAGGCTCATGTCTGCCTCTGCCCGGAATGACAGACTCGCATCGGTCCATCGGCCGGCCCAAGTTCGGATTCGCCGCAAGTCCTTTACTGTTCCGAGGTACTCCATGAACAGCCGGCAGATCTTCTGGTCCTTCTCCTGCGGGCTGGCGTTCGGCCAGTCCACCCACACCCAGAGATGCTTCCACTCCCAGCCGGAGGGGAAGGCCTGGAGCTGGATCCGGCTGTAGGCCACCAGGCCTACCACCAGAAGCGCCACCAGGCACATGGTCACCGCCACCGGTCGTGTGACCGAGATGCGCGGCAGTATGGAGGATCGATCAGCCATTCGTCAGAATACGATCGCTGGGGTTCTCCTGCTGGATAAGGTCACGCCAGCCCGTACGTCCACCAAGTGTCAGACATAGATAGGGGGCCGGATGTTTCGCGTGCCGGAAGGCACACACGCACACCCGACCCCCCAGTCTGCCCGATCCTTTCTTCTCGCATGGAGGCTGTCAGGTCCTTTTGCAGGCAATCCTGCTCTGCTCAATGCCGCCAAGGGCTGAAGCAGGGCCTCTCAGCGATGGGAGGGTTCCGCCGTTCCGTCTCACGTCTCACGCCTGCGCTGAGTAGGCGGCGCAGCCGCCGTATCGAAGTGTCTAACGTCTCACTCGACCGCCCCAGCCGCCTCGAGCAGCTGCGCGACCTCCCGGTAGCCCTTCATCTTCGCATACCGGAGGGGAGTGCCTCCGATCCCGCTCCCTGCGTTCACATCAGCGCCGACATCCCCGAGCATCCGGACCACCCCCGCCCTGTTCCTGAGCACCGCCAGAACGAGTGCGGTGAAGCCGGCATTCCCGGATGCATCCACATCGGCATTGGCATCGAGCAGCGTGCGCACCATCGCCTCGTCGCCCACGTCCGCGGCCAGCATCAGGGCCGTCCAGCCCGTATCGCTCTTCTGGTTCACCCCGGCCCCCGCGTCCAGGAGGGCCTTCACGATGGCGACCCGGCCGCCGCTGGAGGCCACCATGAGGGGAGTGAGGCCTGCGTCGTCCCGTGTATCGGGTGGCGCCCCCGCACTCAGAAGTTCTCGCACCCGGTTGGCGTCCCCGGATTTCGATGCCTCCAGAAGGTCCGACCCGGTCTCTTCCAGCGTCTGGCGGGCACCCTCGGCATCTGTGCCGGTGGTGTCCGGAGACCACGTGCCGCCGGCCTGGGCGGCACCTTCACCCCCAAGCTCGTTGAACAGGCCGACCACGGCGCTGTGACCGTTCACGACGGCGAGCGCCCACGCCTCACTGCTGGGGGCTACACCCGCCTGCAGAAGCGCTGCCACGGTCTCCGAGTGCCCACTCCCCGCGGCGAACGTCATTGCGGCAGCCGCGGACTTGGCCTTCACGTTGAACGTCCCCGAGCCCACCAGAGCGCGAACACCCGACGCGTCGCCGCGACGCGCCTTCTCGACCAGGGCCGCGGCCTGACCGGCCCATCTCTGCCCGCTGTAAGTGATCCCCCGCTTCCTAAAGGCCTCGACAACGTCGTCGTGACCGTTTACGATGGCCACCATCAGCGCTTCGCGATCGGGCTTGGCCCCCGCGGCCAGCAGCATCTCCACCGTTGCCCTTCGTCCCTGCGCCGCGGCGTACTGCAGGGGGGCCACCCCGTTGTCATCCTTCGCATTCACGTCGGCTCCGGAGTCCAGCAGAGCGCGGAGGCCGGAAGGTCCTCCCCCTTTCAGAAGCCGGATCAGGTCGTACGTCGGCTTGTCCATGGCCTTCCGCTGGCCAGCCATGGCCACGTGCTGGAGCAGCTGCGCGATGTCGGTATGGCCCTTCACATTGGCCATCGCGATGGCCTCGTCCGTGGCCTTGGCGCCTGCGCTGAGGAGCACCCGCACGGCCGATGTGTGGCCGGCGTAGGCCGCGAACATCAGGGCGGTCCCGCCGCCGCCCTTGGCCCTGGCGTCCGGGTCGGCGCCCTTGTCCAGGGCCGCCTGCAGGGCGAGAAGGTCACCTCGCTTCGCGGCATCCACAAGCGCCAGATCGGCGTCCTTTTCGCCCGCAAACAGAGGACACGACAGACAGACGAGAACCAACATCGATATGTGCAGGCGTCCCGGCATCTTTCGAACCTCCAACTCGATCCCATGCCACCCATACCCGTCTCCAGGGGAAGAGGCCTTCCCCTCACCACCCCGATTCCGCTGCCGGAGTCCGAGTGGAATGGTACCGCCGCC
>JASLMQ010000686.1 GCA_030746455.1 Candidatus Latescibacterota bacterium | reverse complement strand
ATAGGCGGCCCAGGCAGAGCGTGCATCGCGCTTGAAGTGTATCTGTGCGGCCTCATAGGAGATCGGGTCTCCGCCGGTCTCCAGCTCCGCCAATGTGCCCTCGTATGCCGGGGCGCGCCCCGTTGCCTCGCCACCGAGGCTCACGATCTTCAGACCCCGATCAGGATCCCGCTGAAGCGCGACCCGTGCCGCCTCTCGGATCGGCAGCTGGAGCACGAGCGATCCCGAGTAGTCTGCGATACCGCCCATCAGGTCCACCCGTCCGGGTGCCCGCGAGACCGTCAGCTCCCGGCCCGGATCGAACAGGTCGCGCGCTTCAGGCTCGGGATGGCTCCCGAGGTGGTTCAGCGTATCCAGAAAGGCCTCGACATCGGGCAGGCCCTTTGTTGAGATGTCAACGATTCGATACATCAATCCCCCAATGGTATTGCCTCTACACGTGGTTCGTGGCTCGGTACTCGTGGCTCGGTACAACGTCCTGGGCTCAGCGGACTCTACATCCGTGAGACCATTGCCCGGCCAAGGGGGCCCTGCCAATGACTGCAGGGCTTCCCGATCCACGCCTGTCCTCCGTAGCCGGTTCTAGGCGGAGGAGGGAACCACGATCCACGAATCACGACCCTCGCAGCTTGTAGTGCACGATGTCCTGCTCTCGCAACTCCCTCGCCTTTTCCTCTGGCGACGTGTCGCTCAGGAAGTTCCCCATCCCGAGCTCCGCACCCGCGAGGTACTTCAGCAGATTCGGCTTCCGTAGCGGTGGATGAAACTCGATGTGGAAGTGGAAGCCGCTGGTGTCGCTCCCGTCGGTCGGCGCCTGGTGAAGGGGCATCACGTAGGGGAAGGGCATCTCCCACAGGTTGTCGTACATCACCAGCACACGCTTGAGCGCCTCGGCGAGGTCACGCCGCTCACGGTTGGACAACGAGGCCAGGTGGGGATGCGTCTCCCTTGGAGCCACGTAGGCCTCGTATGCGTACCGCGCGAAATAGGGCACAAAGGCGATCGCCGAATCGCACTCGCACAAGACCCGGCGGCCGTCTTCTTCCTCGGCCGCCAGGATATCCTGGAACAGGGGCCTGCCGGTCTCCGCGAGATGTGCCTGGCTCACGCGCGTCTCGGTCTCGATGATCTTGACCACGAAGTTGGTCGCGTAGATCTGACAGTGGGGATGGGGGTTCGAGACCCCGACCACCTCCCCCCTGTTCTCGAACACCAGCACGTGGGCGATCTCCGGCCGGTTGCCCAGATCCAGGTACTGCTCCTGCCACACGCCGAGGAGGCCGTCGATCTCCTGGCAGTCCATGTCCGTCAGTGTCAGGTTGTGCCTGGGACTGTAACAAACCACCCGCGCGATGCCCTGCGCGGGTCGGTTTCGGTTGATCCCTACGGGACGCTCGAGCTCGGTTGGGGCCTCGGCCCCCACGCAGGGATGGTCGTTGTCGAACACGAAGGTGTGGGTGTAGTTCGGGTTCCGTTCGCCGCTCACCCGGACGTTGCCGGGACACATGTAGCAGTCCGACACGTATCCCGGAAGCGCCTCCTCCCGTGGTTTGATCGTCTCCCCACTCCAGGGGCGGCCCTGACGATGCGCGGCCACGATCACCCACTCTTCGCGAAGGGGATGCCAGCGCTCCTCCCACGCCGCCGACACGGCTATCGCTCCTTGAAGTAGGCGAAGGGGCGCTGCTTCCACGGCATCGGGCGTCCTCGCGCGATCACCAGCAGCTCGTACCAGTCATCACGCCCGAGCCGCACGCCGCTGGCGCGAGCCGCCTCCTCGATGTGGGCCGGATTCGCCGTGCCCACAAGTGGGATGACGCCTCCGGGCAGCTGCATCAACCAGGCCAGGGAGATCTGACTGAGCGTGAGCCCGTACTGCTCCGCGAACCGACCGGTCTGCGTCACCACCCCCTGTTCCCGCTGCTCCTGCCAGTCGCTGTGGGCCGGCGGGCTCGCGCCTGCAAGAACGCCCCCGTGGTTGGGGCTGTAGCAGAGCACGCTCATCTTCTTCTCTTGACAGATCGCCGCCAGGCCCGTCTCCAGCGGCTCCAGCTCCAGCAGACTGAACTTGGTCTGCAGGGACTCCAGACGCGTGTACGTCGCCAGCGCCCGGATCTCGTCCACGGTGTAGTTGCTCACCCCCGCGTGCCGGATCTTGCCCTCGCTCTCTAGATCCTCCAGTGCCCTGGCCGTCTCCTCCGGGTGGGTCAGGTACTCGATCCGGTGGGGCTGATAGAGATCCAGGTACTCCATCTTCAGCCGCTTCAGTGAGGCTTCGCACGAGGTCTTGAGGTAGGCCGGAGAGAGGTCGTAGGCCTTGTGCGTGTAGGCCTCCACCATGCCCGGGAACACGATTCCGCACTTGGATGCGACCACGATGTCCTCACGTGCGATCCCGGCCTCCTGGATGGCCTCACCCAGGATCTCCTCGGACTCGCCTCGGCCGTACACGTCCGCGGTGTCATAGAACGTGATGCCCAGCTCGAACGCGCGGCGGACCGTGGCCTTGCTCGCCTCAAGCGATTCCCGCTCCAGGCTCATGCAGCCCAGCGCGAGGGCCGACACCTGTTGCCCGGTTGTGCCTAGCTCAATGTACTCCATGGTGCTTCTCCTCCACTAGATCGTCTCACCAGCTGCCTGGCAAGAGGCCCTTACAGCTCTGCGGCCGTGGACCGAAACAGTGTGCCGCGAATCCCCCCCTACCCCCCCTTCCCTGCGGAAGACGCACCCGCAGGCAAAGGGGGGACTTTCACGCTTCTTGCCTCATCATCGGTGTTCATCTGAGTTCATCTGTGGTTCCGACTCGTTTCATTGAACCACACATCGATGTGGCGCTCGGGATGGTAGGGCTTCCCCACGATGTCCGGACGTCCGTCTCCCGTCAGGTCTCCAACCTTGGCCTCGTGGGTTGGGATCCCCTGCTGAATCACGATCGGCTCGAACCGCCCGTCCCCTTGGTTTGCCATGATGATCATTCGCGGATCCGGGTTCCTGCCCAGGCCCATCTCACCCACGAAGATGTCAGGGTGGCCATCGCCGTTGAAGTCCGCGATCTCCAGGCTGTGGGGATGGAGGAGGTCGTCGAGCAGCACCTCGGGCTCCCAATAGGGCTGGCGGCAGATCGAGAGGCGTCCCGGGTGGCTCTCTCCCTCGCTCAGAACGATCTCGAGCTTCGCGTCTCCGTCGAGATCAGCCACCTCCACTCGCGTCATCACGTATCCTGGGGCGAAGGGTTCATGCCTCCAGATCCCACCCAAGCTGTCGGGCGGACGTAGGATCGTCGGTCCCGCCAGGATCTCGGTCCGTCCATCGCCGTCGATATCCACCACCGCAAGACCTTCCACATCGGGCATGTCCTCGGCCACGACGTGGCAGCTCGAGCGAGGCCACGGTGATACCGTTGGATCTTCCGGGATGTCGTAGTACGCGATCACGCCGGCGCGTTGGGACGCAATCAGGATCTCGGGCTCTCCGTCTCCGTCGACGTCGCCCACGACCTGGTCGTGGTACTTCCTGAAGCGATCCTCGATCAGCCGGACCGTCCACGGTTCGGTCGGGTCCGGCGGGTTCTCGAACCAGTAGAGCTCGTTGCCGTTCCCCTGCTGGCCTGCAACCACATCGGGGCGCCCGTTCCCGTTCAGGTCCAGGACGATCCCGCCCGCCTCCAGGTCGGGGCAAAGGGCCATCACGTGGGGCTCCCAGCCCGGGTTGCGGTACCACCAGAGGTTGGCCTCCCCCTGCTTGCTCCCGATGATGATATCCTGCCGCCCGTCGCCGTCCACATCGGCGATCAGCGTGATATCGATATGTGCCCCTGGGGGATCGTCATCGATTACTTCATGACGGAATGCGAGTTCGGCCATTCACCTGTTCCCTCTGTTTCGACGTGCCTGGGTCGCGCCGTC